>JALZVZ010000001.1 GCA_023299945.1 Altererythrobacter sp.
ATTGTGGGCGGTCTTTGCCTGACTTATTCGATTAGCCTGATTGGTATGGTCAGCGGAATGCTTGATGCAGGCGGCGGTGATGGATCGTTGAGCTTCAGCAGCATAGACGGCGTTCGCGCAGCTTTTGGCAGTGATGGCGGCATTGTGATCGGCTGGATCCACTATCTCGCCTTTGATCTGTTCGTTGGCATTTGGATTGCCCGCGATGCCGATAGCAAGGGTTTCTCACGCATTCTCCAAGCGCCAATCTTATTTTTAACACTGATGGCGGGGCCATTGGGCTTGCTGATCTGGCTGGTGGTGCGCGAGGGCCGAGCGCGGGCTCAAGGGCGCTGGAAATAGAGAAAAGTTTGCGCTGCAGAATCCGCTAGCGTTGCTCCCGATATTGGGCATAATCGCCGGATAAGAGAACACCAGTTCCACCGGAGAGAATATGCGCGGCCACCATGACTTTTACACTTTCGATGAAATCTTGCGGTTCTGGGCGATGGAACGCCCTAGCGGTCTTGCGTTAGAACAAGAGGGCCGCACCATTGGCTATGGCGAGCTTGATCTTGCCACGCGCCGGATTATCGGATTGTTTAACAAACGCGGCGTGGCCAAGGGTGACCGGATTGCATGGCTGGGTAAAAACTCAGACCTTTATTGTATGCTCTATTTGGCGGCTGCGCGCATGGGCGCGGTGATGGTGCCTGTGGGCTGGCGGCTTGCCCCGCCAGAAATCGCGTATATTCTTGGCGATACAGGCGCAAAGCTGGTCTTTGCCGAAGATGCCTTTGAAGAGGTCGCTGTCAGTGTCGTTCACGGCATGGATGCTAAACCAGAAATCATCGGTGAGGGCGCGGCCCGCAGTGTAATTGCATCGCACGACATTGGCGAATTTGAACCAGTGGGCGCGGATGAACCTATCCTCCAGCTCTACACCTCGGGAACCACTGGCAACCCCAAAGGTGCGCCATTGTCCAATGCGAACCTGTTAGGCCTGCGCAATCCCGGCAATGAGCAGGGGCTGGAATGGAATTTCTACGATGCTGACGATTGCATGCTGGTCGCCATGCCATGTTCGCATATTGGCGGGACGGGCCTGATTAACATCGGCATTGCCAATGGTATTCGCAACGAGGTGCAGGCTGAGTTTACTCCTGTGGGCGTGCTTGAGGCGATTGAAAATGGCGCGACCCATCTGTTCATCGTGCCGGCCGCTTTGCAGATGGTGGTGCAGCATCCGCGCGCCGCTGAAACCGACTTTTCCAAGCTGAAATATCTGATGTATGGCGCCGCGCCCATGCCGCTTGAACTGCTGAAAGAGGCGGTGCGCACCATGCCCAATGCCGGCCTGCTTCAGGCGTATGGGATGACGGAGACTTCTGGCACAATCTCGCTATTGCCGCCGGAGGATCATGTGCTGGAAGGCAATGAGCGGATGCGTTCTGCGGGCAAAGCTTGCCCTGGCGTGGAAATCGAAGTGCGCGGGCCGGACAATACAGAAGTGCCCTTAGGAGAGATTGGCGAAGTGTGTATCAAATCGCCTTCCAACACCGCAGGCTATTGGAAATTGCCCGATGCGACCGCCAGCACAATTGATGCAGATGGCTGGCTGCATACAGGCGATGCGGCAATTATGGATGCAGATGGCTACATCTATATCCAAGACCGGATCAAAGACATGATCATTTCGGGCGGCGAAAACGTCTATCCCGCCGAAGTGGAAAGCGCGATCTACGGCCACCCCGCCATTGCAGAAGTGGCCGTTATAGGTATCCCGAGCGCGAGATGGGGTGAGGAAGTGAAGGCCTGCGTGGTCGCGAAGCCAGGGCATGAAGTCGATGCCAATGATGTGATCGCTTATGCGCGCGAACGGGTCGCCGCTTTTAAAGCGCCCAAGACCGTAGACGTCATTCCAGAAATGCCGCGCAATCCCTCAGGCAAAATCCTGCGACGTCAATTGCGCGCGCCGTTTTGGGAAGGGCAAGAACGCCAAGTCGGCTAGGGCAAAGCAATGCTGAAAAAACATGCACCAGCCACGCTTCGCAACCGCGAGGCGATTGCCGATATATTGGCGCGCGAATTGCCGGAAAGCGGCACGGTTCTAGAGGCTGCGAGTGGCAGCGGGGAACATGCCGTGTTTTTCGCGGCGCGGTTTCCGGCGCTTCAATGGCAACCCAGCGATGCTGATCCCGAAGCGCTGGCTTCGATCGCGGAATATCGCGAGGATGCGCGGCTTGAAAATCTGCGCGAGGCCTTGTTGCTCAATGCAGCCGAGGCGGTTTGGAATGTGCCGCCGATGGGCGCTATTTTGTGCATCAACATGGTGCATATCAGTCCATGGGCCGCAGCAGAGGGGCTATTCCATGGTGCGTCTGAAAAGCTGGCAGAACACGCGCCGCTCATCCTTTATGGCCCCTATTTCGAAGAGGGCGCCGACCCTGCGCTGTCTAACCTTGAATTTGATGCGAGCCTGAAATCGCGCAATCCATCGTGGGGTATCCGGCAATTGGCCGATGTGACTGCGCTTGCACACAAAGCCGGTTTCACTCTGAGCGCGCGTCATACAATGCCCGCCAACAACCTTATGCTGGTTTATCGGCGAGTTTAGAACGGGCCGCAATTTGGCGTTCGCGGTATGCGATGAGAAGCCCTGCGCCGATGATAAGCGGTGCACCAAACCATAACATATCCGATGGAGCCGTGCCAAAAACGCTCGCTCCATAAAGCGTTGCCCATAATAATGCAGTGTAATCCATCACGATAATCACGGCCGCTGAACCAAAGCGAAGCGATGTGGTCAGCAATATTTGTCCCAGCGCGCCTGCTGCTGCCATCGCAATTATGATCGCCCAAGTTTGTGCATCATGCGGGCCGATGAAAAACGGCACGGCAATCGCCACGATGGGCGTAGAAATGGCGGTAAACCAAAACACGATGGTCCATGGGTTCTCGCTCTTATTAAGGTCCTGAACTTGAAAACTAATCAATGCCACGAGGAATGCCGCAACCAAGCCGATTGCCGCGCCAAATGGATCGATCATTCCTGAACTGCCGGGTTGAGTGATAAGCAGCACGCCTGCGAAACCCAGGATAACCGCACCCCAGCGGTAGCGCCCAACTTTCTCACCAAACAAAATCACAGATAGCATTACTGCGAAAAACGGAGCGGTGAAACTGATCGCGGTCGCCTCTGCCAAGGGCAAGAGAATGACCGCACCATAGACAAAGAACATGCCTGTTAGGCCAGTAACGGCGCGGCGGGCATGGGCGCCCAAACGCGTGGTTTTGACCGACATTATCCGACCACTTAGTGTCAAGATTACGGTCACAGCGATCAGGGTTAGTGTCTGCCGCCAGAATATCAGCTCGACCAGATGGACGCCCTTTGACGCCCCCAGCTTGGCTAGCATCGCCATTGTCGCCAGCACGCCTGCTGTAATCAGCCGGATGCCCAATGCGAGGAAAGGGCGAGGGCGAGCGATAGAACCGTCCATATCCCTTATCGCCTTAGGCTGATTGCTAGGCAGCGCAAGCACTGAGCTATCGAAGTGGGGCAATTGAAGCAGGCTATTGAAGCTGGGCTAGGGTTGCGCCATATCGCGCGGCATTATGATGGATATAGCCAAAGCTCTGATCTTCGCCAGCGAGGCTGAAATTGTTGCGCTATGGGGCGCTGGCTTTCTGCTTTTGGCGGTAGTCGCGCTTTTTGCGGATAAGCTTCGATCCAAACGCAAAAACATCAATCGCGTCGGCTTCATGCCGTGGACCGCAATCTTTATGGGAAGCATGATTATTGGCGGAGGATTGCTAGCACTCACTTTGCCGCGCGTTATCGGGGGTTTGATTTAGAAGGCTTGCGAGGATCGCCCAGCGCAGCAAATACTGACTGGGCAACCCTCTTAAAGTGTGATTACAAGCAGGCTTCCAAATAGGCCTGATCAAAGCCGTACTGACGCGCTTTTTCCAACGTGTAAGGACGAAGGCCTTGGCTGCGATATTCGCCAAGAATTTTGCCGTCTTCGCTCTCATCGAGATATTCGAATTTGAACAGGTTTTGCGTAACCATCACATCGCCTTCCATCCCGATAACCTCGGTGATGTCAGTGGTGCGGCGTGAACCATCGCGCAGACGTTTCACCTGAACGATAATGTCGACAGATTCAGCGATCTGAGTGGAAATGGCTTCTTTGGGGATTTTAATATCACCCATCAAAATCATGTTTTCCATCCGGCCCAATGCCTCGCGCGGGCTGTTGGCGTGAAGCGTACACATGGAACCATCGTGGCCCGTGTTCATAGCGGCGAGAAGATCGAAACATTCCGCGCCGCGAATCTCACCCAGAATAATCCGGTCAGGACGCATACGCAGAGCGTTTTTCACAAGGTCACCAATGGTAATCGCGCCTTGGCCCTCAAGGTTTGGTGGACGTGTCTCTAGCGGCAACCAGTGCGGCTGCTGCAAGCGAAGCTCGGCGGCATCCTCAATCGTCAACACGCGCTCGCCCGGATCGATCATCTTCGACATGGCGTTGAGCATGGTGGTTTTACCCGAGCCCGTACCGCCAGAAATAACGATGTTCATCCGAGATGCGCCCGCGATTTTAAGCGCAGTACACATTTTCTCGCTCATCGAACCAAAGTCCTTGAGCATGTCGAGCGTAATCGGCTTCTCAGAGAATTTACGAATTGAGATCGCCGTGCCTTTAAGGCTGAGCGGCGGGACAATCACGTTCACACGTGAGCCGTCTTTCAAACGAGCATCGGCCAGCGGCGTGGTTTGGTCGACGCGGCGGCCAACTTGGTTCACGATACGCTGAGCGATTTGGAACAGGTGCTGCTCATCGCGGAACCGGATCGGTGCGATGACAAGCTTACCCTTTTTCTCAATGTAAGTTTGATCAGGGCCGTTGACCATAATATCGGAAATGTCTGGATCGCCCAGCAATTCTTCCAATGGGCCAAAGCCTAGCAGCTCATCGATCAGCACTTTTTCAAGCGCGAATTGCTCACGGCGGTTCAGCGTGACCTTAAGATCGGCCAACACTTCCATGATAATCGGGCGGAATTCTTCTGACAGCTCGTCCTTAGACAAGGTCGCAGCAGCCTCGGGATCAACCCGTTCGAGCAGGCGCGGAAGCACTTGCTCTTTAATTTTGTGCACGCTGGCTTCAAATCCGCCAATCTCTGTTTGTCCTGCAACGACCGCATTGGCACGGTCAGTAAGGCGGGACATCGCCTCATCAGCAGGCGATTGCGGTCCTGTAGGCTTGGTTTTTGCAGGAGTTTCACTGCCTGCTGCACCGCCTTGGGGAAGAGGTGGAAATTGTTCGCCGCCCTCAGGTGGTTTTTCTTTTGTGACGGCGCGTTCGCCGCCTTTCATGGGCTTGGCCACACCAAACGAAGGGCGCGCGCCACCCTGACTTCCGCCAGCGGTCGGCTTTTTACCGAAAGCACTCATTTATTCATCCCCCAGGGGCAAAATTGCTGTCTGGCTCTCTGCGCATATGGCGAAGATTACCTCTCGTGAAATGGTGAATAGAATGGAAACCTTATTTTTTCCCTAAGCGCATGACGCAAATATTGCCTTTGCTGGGCACGAATTGGGTGTAGGCTCCGCATATGGTTGCAGCGCGAAACCGTTATCGCCATAGATTGCTTCCATGAACGGACAAAAACTGGTGGCTTGGGGCGGCTATGATGCGAGCAAACCACGTGTGCGTTTGCTGCTCGATGCGCTGCGCCGCCGCGGTACCTTGGACGCCGAAATTACCATTGATGTTTGGGGCGGGGTTGAGGACAAATCCGTAGCTGGCAAAGGCCGAGCGGTTAAGGCAGGCCTAAAGCTGATATTTGGGTTTCCTCGCGCTATTCTAGAACTTTTGCGTAGCTCGCGCGCAATAGACGTCCTGCTACCTTATCCCGGCACGCCCGACATTTTTGTCGCAGCGATTATTGCCAAATTGCAGGGCCGCAAGATTGTATTGGACGCGTTTCTGCCTATTCACAATACGATCGTCGGTGACCGGGCGATGATTGATCCAACTGGTATTCTGGCCAAGGCAATCCACGTTTATGAGAAGGCTGGGCTTAGGTTGGCGGATGTTATCCTCACCGATACAGATGCGCATGCCGACTTTTTTGCAACCGAATTTGGGATTGCGCGCGCACGGTTTGAAACGGTTTTGGTCGGAGCAGAGGCATTGTTTGCCCCTTTGCCTGAGCGGCCAGAGATAGATGATAATCCGCCGTTACCTAGGAATAAGAAAATTGTACTTTTCTACGGGCAATTGATCCCGCTGCACGGTCTCTCGACAATTCTAGCTGCCTCGCAGATCACCCCAAGCGATAACGTCCATTGGATCATTGTTGGTGACGGACAGCAGCGCGGGGAATTGGTCGCATTCATGGATGGGCTGGGCGAGGGCGCCAATATCTCTTGGGAGAAATGGGTCGACTATGAGCGTTTGCCTGCTCTGATCGCGCGCGCTGATATGTGCCTTGGCGTGTTTGGTGGGTCGGACAAAGCTGCGCGGGTCATCCCCAATAAGGTGTTTCAGCAATTGGCAATGGGCAAGCCTGTTATCACCCGCAGCTCACCAGCGATTGATGATTTGGCGCAGCGTTATCCTGGCACTGTCCTTACTGTTCCTGCCGAAGATCCAGCGGCGCTTGCTGCTGCGGTTCGCGAGGCTTTAAGCAATGGGGCCAGACTGACAGGTCTGCCTGCTGAAACCCTGCGTGAACTCACGCCGGATGCAGGGGTTGATAGGTTGCTGGCCCGGCTCAACGTTAGCGAGTGAGCGCTGCCGACTACGGACGTTCGAAGAAAAGCTCAAACGTACCGCGATCGCCTTCTTTGATTTGCTCAAGAAACTCAGATTCGCGGATTAGCGACATGCCGGGGCGGTCATACTGAATAACCAGCGAAGGCTTCAAACCGCTGGCCTCAATCATTGCCAGAACTTCGCGGATTTCATCTTCGCTCAGCAAGCTGCCATGCAGCTCGATGAACAAATGACGGATGGTTTTAAGTGTTTCAGTCGCCGCGCGCAGCACCTGAAGCTCATATCCTTCAACATCCATCTTGATGAAAGTTGGGGTTTCATTGGCCGCTGCAAAAGTGTCAATCCGGTGGCAATCCACCTCGATAAATTCACCTGATGAGCCTGGGTTTTCTTTGGCCGTATGCCAATTGGAAAGTTCAGAAGTGTACAGCTTCATCGTGCCGTCTTCTTCGCCAAATCCAGCGTGCTGAACTTCGATGTTCTCATAGCCGTTAAGTTCAATATTGCGTTTTAAGCGAGCAACATTTTCAGGGTGCGGCTCAATCGCGTAAATCTTGCGGCAGCGGCTCGCTTCCATCAGTGCATAGTAGCCGATGTTCGCGCCGACCTCTAAAACCACATCATCTTCGCGCAGGATCGACAAAATATGGCCCGTAGCCACTGGCTCACGAATGCCGTCGAGCAGCAGATCGCGGTCGAGCCCTTCTTTTTCAGGCATCAATTCCATTTTGGAGCCAAGCACGGTGCGGACTTGCGGCCCTTTCAAGGCCATGCGGTCGAAATCCTTGCGGCGTGAACGGTCTTCCCAACGCGCGCGGGTAAAGTTGATTGTGCGCTCTAGCGTGGGCTGGATTCCGCGTGACTGGACCATTTCGATGGCGGCCTTGACTTCATTTGCGTATTTCATGTGCAGCGTTTTCCCGGATGTTTGGCAGGCCAATAAGTAACAAGGCCGTAATAGGTGTGAGTGATAGGCAAGATCGATATCTGCCCGTGAATAATGCCCGAAAACTTCATGTGCCCTGCGCCGCTGATGGCTGAGCATCGGAATTTCCGGTTAGAATGATAATACCGGTGGCCGCGCCACTGACGAATAGACCGACGATCCTGTTCAATCCGACCGCGAGAAAGGCTGCGGTGGGGGCGACGTCAGATAGCCCGGCGATAAGAGCCGCGATTGTCTCGCCAATGCCCAATCCGCCGGGGGCAATCGATGATGCAGACCCCAGAATAGCAGCAAAGGCAAAGGGATAGGATTGGGATAAAGTCATTGGCACGGCGATGGCAAGAAATGCGCAAACGAGCCGCAAGCCAGCGATTATTAAGCCGACACAGCGCATTGCAAGGGCGGCCAGCGCGAGACGCAAGCCTGCTTTACGGGAGAGCCAGAGAGTGCAAGCGACAACCCCAACTATACCGCCGATTGCGATGACTATTCCGTGCGGACTTTGCAAACCCAAGCTTACAGCCGCAGCGATCGCAGCGCATCCAACCCACAATATGGCATTGACGGTCACATGAGATGCCGCGCCCAATACGCTTGATCCTTTCGCCACCAATGCCCCACTGCGCACCATGGCACCGCCGGGCAAGGGCAAGAATTCTGCGAATTGTGCAATGCAGGCTGTTTTGAAGGAGCTGGCAAAGGAGATGCTAGCGCCAGCGCCGCGCGCCATCAGCACAAAGTTAGCCGCGCCATATAGAAAAGTGATCGGAACTAAGATCAATCCTAGCAAAGCGATTGGACCCCATTGCAAATCGTTCAAGCTGAACGACAATTGCGACAAGGAGTATGTCATGCCTGCTATAAACAACGCCATAGCCAGCGCAAAAAGCGGCCATTTCAGCTTCGCTAATACAGCCTTAAGCCGGCCTATTTGGAGCGCCCAGGGATCGGTTTGATCTGTCATTACCGCGGCAACCTAAAAATCGGTCCAATAGGGGCGCTCGGGAACGGGCAATGTTGGTTTGCGCGTATTCTCGCCCCAAAGCAGGCCGGTAGCAGTGTTCGCCGGTGCAGCGATTTGCGCAGAACCGCGCTTCAAAGTTACTATCTCGCCAGCGGCATATTGCGCTCCGTTCACGGTGATCGCAGCATCGGCTTTATACGGGCCAGGAACCCAAACTTGCCACGCGCGCGTCTCGCCAGCCTTCAATGTGGTTCCCGCAACATAAAGCGGGCCCCAAAATGGGCGATAGGTGGTTTTGAGCGCAGCCAAGTCTTCTTTGAAGAAGCTGAAATAGCGCGGAACATCGGTCATCGCGCTTAGCAATGATGGGTTCGGCTCAGGCTCAACCGCAGCCAATAGTGGGACAGGCGTTTGGCTGAGGATTTCGGTGAATTTGGGGCGCTTGCCCGCCATGTAATTGCGCAAGCCCCATCCCGTGAGGAAGTAATTGGCCTTACGATGGCGCGGCAAAAAGGTCGGAAAGTCTAGGTAGTTTACGGGCTCGTCGAACATTTGACTGGCGGCGATTTGGATGGTGCGCTGCTTGTCCAAATGGCTCTCACCTTCAGCCAGCCAAACCATCAAACCCCAGCCTGTAAAGACGGCCAGCACGAGATTGCGGCCATAGCGGTCGCTCAGTGTCTTAATGCCAAAGCCTAATCCAGCAGCGACGGGCGCCAGCATGAAAGCGTAAAAATAGGGGAAGGTGTTGAGATAGTAAAAGGGGGTCAGAACCATTACCACTAGGCCAGCAATCGCGATTTTCTGCTGCTTTGGGATGTCAGAATGCTGCCAAAGTGCGAACGGCGTGATGATCAATGCAAGCACGAAAGGCAGCGCGAAAAGCGCGCCATGCACCATATAGCGCAGGTTCGCTGTCTCGCCGAGAACGAACATGCTCTCACCTGAATGGCCGACCAGTTTTGCAGCTTCATCGGCAGGCGCAAGTGATAATCCGTGCAATAGGAACACTAATCCTGCCACGCCAATCGCCAGCAATGGACCGGCGGCAATTTGAACCGCGCGTTTGATGTGAAACTCGCCCTCTGACCAGCGCAGCCAAGCAATCCCAGCAAAAGCTGGGGCAAACAATACGATTTTCATCGTCACCATGAATGCCGTGCCCATCAGCAAGGCAAAGGCAACAATGGCGGTT
>JALZVZ010000002.1 GCA_023299945.1 Altererythrobacter sp.
CAAATGGGCGGTGAGGGCGCATTGGGCGATCTGGCCGGCAAAATGCAGGGTGAAAGCGGCGAAGGCGGCTTGCTCGGCAATATTGCAGGCATGCTCGACCAAGATGGCGACGGCAATCCGATCAATGATGTCATGGGCATGGCCAAAGGTCTGTTCGGCAAGAAGTAAGCTCCGATTGGAAGGATGGCGTTATCAGCCTTCCACAAATGTTGCAGCAGTCCGGCGCCATCTGCCCAAGGCAATGACATGCTCGGTTCAATCGCAACCGGCATGATCAACCGCTAAATTTAGGCGCTGATTTAGCTGCTGATCCGGGCATTCAAACACGGTAAAATGAGAGAGGGGCGGCAGTGATGCTGCCCCTTTTGCATTGGGCGAAAAAGTGAGTTTGCCGGCCCAGTTACTCCGCATCCTTCTCGACATAGTAATCTGTGATTAACCGCGCGCTGGAATGAAACGCGAAATAATTCCAAAGCCAGCTTAGCAAAACGCTCGCCCGGCTGCGGAAACCGCTCAGCAGGCCGATATGCACAAGCCCCCAGAACCACCACGCCAATGCGCCTGAGACATGGAACCGGCCAAAGTCAGCCACCGCGCTGCGCCGCCCAATTGTTGCTAGGCTGCCTTGGTGCCGATAACGGAATTCTTTGGGCAGTGGCTTCCTCAAAAGCTCTGCCTCCACAACGCGGGCGACATGCGCGCCCGCCTGTTTTGCCGCAGGCGCAAGCCCGGGCACAGCAGCGCCATCCCATGCATTACTGCTTGCCGTGTCGCCGATAATAAACAGGTCTGGATTGCCTGGCAGGCGCAAATGCTCATCCACGATGACTTTGCCTGCGTGGCCAGCCTCGCTGCCAAGCCATGCTGCTGCGGGCGATGCGCGGACGCCTGCTGCCCACAGCACGGTCTGTGTCTCAATGCGTTCATCGCCAATCTCAATGTGATCCATGGCCACTTGCGTCACGCGTGACCCTGTGCGCACCTCCACGCCCAATTCGATAAGCGAGGCTTCAGCCTTGGCAGAAAGATCTTCGGAAAATGTGGGCAACACGCGCGGGCCGGATTGCACCAGCATAACTCTCGCCATGGCGGGGTCAAAATTGCGAAATTCACGCGCAACAGTTTCGCGCGATAGTTCCGCGATCGCTCCGGCCAATTCGACGCCAGTGGGGCCAGCGCCAACAATTACAAAATTGAGCAAACGTCGGATTTCTTCTGGGTCATCAGACAGTTCCGCTTGCTCAAAAGCATTCAAGACCGAGCCGCGCACCGAAACGCCGTCCTCAACAGTTTTGAGACCGGGGGCAAATTCGGCCCAGTCATCACGGCCAAAATAGCTGTGTCGCGCCCCGGTTGCGATGACCAATTTGTCGAAAGCCAAGTGAGGTCCGTCGGCAAGTTTGACCATTTTTTGTTCGGTATCGACACCGCTGACCACAGATTTCATCACGGTGACATTGCCGTCCTCGCGGAACATAGACCGGATCGTGGCCGCAATGTCTGATGGGCTCAAAGTGGCGGTTGCAATTTGGTAGAGTAGCGGTTGGAACAGGTGGTAATTGCGCTTGTCCAATAAGGTCACTCTAACGGGCAAATGCTTGAGCTTATTGGCCGCTGCCAAGCCACCAAATCCGGCGCCGACAATTACAATATGAGGCCAGCTCTCAGGGATTTGCTCAGGGTTGTCGTCAAACAGGACATTGCCTTCCAGCCAGCGCTCCAATGCTCTGTCGACAGACAGCGACCCGGGTCCGTACATGTCATATAGGGCAAGCAATAAGACTGGAAACAGGACAATGTCGGGACTTACCCCGGCGATGGCGGAACCCAATCCCGTGAGTAGAATTAAGATCACAACGCCGGTGGTGAAAAACCCGATGATCAGTGCGATGCCAAAGGCAATCGCGAGCATTGGCGGAATGATATCGAGACTGGTGAGGGGCAGCCATGTCGCCAGCGCGATGCTAGGCTCATATAAGCCAGCAACCGCAAACAATGTCGCGGCCAGCCATAACCGGACTGCCGTCATCCAGAGCGGTGCGATCCGCTGCCTAAGAAATGCAAATAGCGATGCGGTCACGCGCGCCAAAGGCAAGGCACTGTCGGATAAGCCCCGCGCAAATAGACGGTCGAATGATGCAGACGATGCGCCATGCAGTGAATACCAGCCGAGCATGGCGATTAGGAAGAGATTGCTGGTGGTGGGCAAGTAATAGATTTGGGATACGGCCAACAGCACCATCATCGCAAACGCTGCAGGACGCGTAAACAGACCGAATAGAAGCAGCAGCGGCCCAAGGGTTTCGATCACCAGCCCGAAACCTGCGGCCAATTCGGGAGCCATCCACGGCACAGGATATTCAATGCTGGCCAGCAAGACAGCTTTATCCCAATCCATCAGCTTTAAAAAACCAGAGCGGAAAAACGTCTGCGCGATAATCAACCGAATAAGCAGGTCGGTGCCGATAGCGCTCAGGCCGACTACGGCGCGATAGACTTTGATCCAGCGGCGCAAGGTAACGCGAACAAACCGGCTTGGCCGCTTTTTGACCGGATCCAGGTCATCAGTTTTGGCGGTTAGGCTTGAAATCAGACGTCTCC
>JALZVZ010000003.1 GCA_023299945.1 Altererythrobacter sp.
GCCAATGGGCGGGGATGGGCCAGTGGATGCGCGCGCGATATTAATGGCGCGCATCGCCGCGATTTTGATTGCCGGCTTAATTGTGTTGGCGGCTCTTTTGCTGACACATTCTGCGAGCCGCATAGTGACTAAGGCCGCCGATGATGGCGCGCAGACCATTGATGGTCCTGGCGGCATTGGCGGCTTTCTACCCTAAATCTAAGCGCCTTGGCGTCTGATTTGCGTGCGCTGGCTGCCTGCTACGGCGAGATTTGATAAGCCGCGGTAAAATCTCCCGCGATACCAACGCTAAAATTAAAGAGGTTATTACTATAAAATACGCACTTTATTTCTATTTTTACTTGTAGGAACCGAATTCAATTTAGAACGTTTACTTAATAATACTTAATTGGGGCATGGGGGATTTGATCGAGTGGCGGCTAGCCCAAGCAATCAGCAATGCTGGGCTTGTAACTTTGGGATATCTATCGGGGGCACACAATGAATACAGCAACTCTACAACGGCAATGGCTTGACGGGCAGGAAATGCTGCCGCGATTTCGCGAAATTGGCTATGTGATGTTGGATTTGTTTCACCGCGATTGCCGGGTCGATGATGGCTGGCTTAGCCTGTTCCCGCGCGAGTTTGAGCTGTTTTGGCGGCTGGCCCAAGAACCGGGCATGCAAGTAACAAAGCGCGAATTGCTGGAGGATGTGTTCCGCCTTAGCTATGAGCCGGAAACCAATCGAATTGCGGTGCATGTTGCCCGCTTGCGTGCCAAATTGGCGCCGCATGGCCTGGCCAATATGATCGTCACGCATCCAGACGGTGGCTATTATATTGATGCTTCCAAGGCCTCCAATGTGTTCAAGTTCGAATAGACGCTTTTGCTAGTTAAGTCTTTTTAAGACCGGTTTGGTCTGGACAGCTGGCAGGTGATCGGCCAATCCCATTGCAACAGATTTGCAAGGGAAATATCCGATGAACCAGGCCGCAATTGCTGCAAACTTTGCACATAATGACCGCGTATCCATTGAGCTTAGCGATGATGGTGTCGCGCAGGTCCGCCTGACGCGCGGCGACAAAATGAATGCGCTCGATCCCGAAATGTTTGAGCAAATCATCGCAGCAGGCCATGCATTGCACACCATGAAGGGGGTGCGCGTTGTTGTTCTCTCCGGCGAGGGGCGCGCGTTTTGTGCTGGGCTCGATCTATCGAATTTTGCCCGTACACCCGATCCTAGTGAGCCGGGAATCACAGAGCGCACTTACGGAAATTCCAACAAGTTTCAGCAGGTTGCAATGCTGTGGCGCAAGCTAGAGGTTCCCGTGATCGCGGCGGTGCACGGCGTGTGTTTTGGCGGGGGATTGCAAATCGCCAGCGGCGCAGATTTTCGTATTGTGCACCCTGAGACCCGCATGGCGATTATGGAAATGAAATGGGGCCTGGTGCCTGATATGGCGGGCTATGCGCTGTGGCGCGGCCTGATTCGCGACGATGTGATGCGCGAGCTTGTTTACACCAATCGCGAATTTTCCGGCGCTGAGGCAAAAGAGCTCGGCCTTGCTACATATCTGGATGACAATCCGTTGGAGCGCGCCACGGCGATCGCGCAAGACATCGCCAATCGCAATCCCAGCGCCATTCGCGCAGCAAAGCGCTTGCAACATTCGATGCTCGAACGCAGCACCGATGATATTCTGATGGAAGAAAGCGTTGAGCAGCACGGCATCATGCGATCCAAAAATCAGATGGAAGCGGTCATGGCCGGAATGGAAAAGCGTAAGCCGAATTTCGACGATATTTGAACAAGTGTGCGCGCATGAATTGGGCGCATATTTGTCTTCGCAATAGCGCTGTTTTTGCCTGTCTGTCTGACCGCGATCTCAGCCCATCTCGACTTTGGCCTTGTTTGGCCTCATCTGGCCTCAGAGCGTCAAACCGCGATTTTGCGCGCATCGTTAGCCAAAAACGGCGACGCATTGCAGCCCGTCGAGCACTTGCTTGCCGTTTGTGTCCCACATACGCAGCCGCTCTGATGAATAGCCCGCATCAGCATATTGGCTTGCATTTTCAGCGAGATACCAACCGTCTTTGCTGACGTTTTCGGGATCAAGTACATTGAAGGACCAATTGATCGAGCTAATCGGGCCGCGCCTCTGCATGATGCGCATTGCGCCCGGCGGCATCACATCACCCATCAAAATTAGGCGGCCGACGGAATCGAGATCATGTTCATCGGTTAAACGCGCCCAGCGCCGGATTGTCGCACCCCTATCGTCGCCCTTGGCCTGCCCGTGGCGAATATCGAAATTGTTGGAGAGGAAACTGGGAGCCTCGCCTGTCATCGCTTTGGCGCTGTCCTCTGGTGCAGCAGGCCAGTTTTCAAGCGGCGCAGCAGGCGTCTTGGCATTGGCCTCGCGTGCGGCCCCAAGCAACCAGAATGCGGTCAGCGCTAGCTTGCCATCGCTGTGAATTTCGCTGCGCAATTGGGTTACATTGCGACCCTGCCGCACGATGGTGGAGGTCAGCTCCATATCCTGTCCCACAGGCGCAACAAAGCCGATTTGCGCCGCACGCAAAAAGGGCAGGTCACTGAATTTCGTCATGGCATGAGTGTAGGCGATCAGTGCAGACGCGCCGCCGTAAAGCGTGCGCCCTTGCATCCAATCGCTGGCTTGGGGAAGAGTGACTGCACCGTCTTGTGCGGTGATGGGTTCAAGGAATTGTGCTATGGTCATATGGGCATTTCTCTAGCCGAACCACGGCTCGCGTCCAGAGTCACTTTTGACCAAAAGTGCAAATGCCCGATTGCCATGCCGCGGGGAACACGCTAGTGGCGCGCCCTACGGCTCTTAGCGGGGTCGATCGGCCCGATGGCGGAGTGGTGACGCAGCGGATTGCAAATCCGTGTACGCCGGTTCGATTCCGGCTCGGGCCTCCATATTCTTTCGATTGGCGAAAGCCGCCCGCATTTAGGCGGTACGGCTGTGTT
>JALZVZ010000004.1 GCA_023299945.1 Altererythrobacter sp.
ACAAGCTTTCCCGCTGAACTGTTTGAGCCAACGATGGCTATGGCCGCCAATCAAGGGCTGTATAATGGGTTCTTGGCCGCTGGGCTCATTTGGTCACTGCTTATCCGTGATCAGCAATGGAGCCTGAAAGTTGCCCTGTGCTTTTTGATATTCGTGGCGATAGCGGGCCTCTTTGGCGCGGCGACCGTTTCACCCAGCATATTGTTTGTGCAAACAGTGCCAGCCACGCTGGCGATTGTGTTTTCGCTTATCGCTTTGCGGCGCACCAATTGAGCGCGCCGCATCACTTAATCAAGCAGCCAAGGCTTCACCAGAGAACGTAATCCGGTGCATCTCACGGTAGTGGCCTTGGTAATCATTCATCGCATTGTGCCAGCTGCTGCGGTTATCCCAGATCGCGATGGTGCCTGGCTGCCATTTCACCACGCATTGATTGTCTTCCATCACCGCTGAATTCAACAGTTTGGTCAGCAACGGCAAGCTCTCCTCGCGGGTCTGGCCGACAAAGTTGATCGTAAAGCCGCTGTTTACATAGAGCAGCTTGCGGCCCGTATGCGGATGGCGGATCACGACCGGGTGCACTGCGCCGGTTTTAATGTCCTGCCCGCGCAATTCTTTACCCATATCGGTTTGGGCATAAAGGCCGCCTTCTTCGTAAACATGGTCAGCGGTGTGATACGCCTCCAGCCCCTCAATCTCAGCCTTCAAATCATCGGTCAGCGAATCGTAAGCCGCGCCCATATGCGCATAATGCGTGTCGCCGCCATGCGGGGGCAGTTCGCGCGCCACCAACATCGAGCCCATGGCCGGGATCTGATCATAAGAGTGATCGGTGTGCCATGCGCCGCCAATATTGGTTTCTTGATCAGCGTTTTTGCGCACCACTGCGATTTCAGGATATTCGTCTTGCAGGGGGAAATATTGGTTCACATCCACACCGCCCCAGCGTTTGCCGAAGGCAATATGCTGTTCAGGGGTCAATTCCTGATCGCGAAACACCGCCACGCCGTGCTCATAAATGGTTTGTTTGATCTGCTCCATCACATCGCCGCTGGCTTCGGCCAGTTGGATTCCGGAAACTTCTACGCCGCAGCGCGGTGCCATTGGTGTGATTTGCATGATGCTCTTCTCCTGATTGCGTCTTTGCGCATTATTATGGCGGTGCTTGTTGCACCTTTGAGCCACTGCATAACCAATTTTTGGGCTTGTTCAAACTCTGTTTGCGCTCACCGCTTGCCTTAGGCGGGGACGGGTGCTAGTCGCGCGCCAGTTTCGTGATTGGGCGTTGTAATGATGCCTACCCTCCACGGAATGATATAAGTTTATTTTAAAGCTCCATAAAAGGACCTTTCACGCGTGGAAATTTCCGCCGGTATACAGGCAAGCCTGCCAGGGCGTTACGCATCGGCTTTGTTCGAACTCGCTAGTGAAGCGGGCTCGGTCACTGCTGTCGAAACCGATCTTGAGACCCTGGGTGCGGCTCTAAAAGCCTCACCAGAGCTCACCGCTTTGACGACCAACCCCAAGGTTTCGCGCAGCGAATCGGCGGGCGCATTGGCCGCCATCGCGAAAAAGATGAAATTGTCGCAGCTGACCCAGAATTTTCTGGGTGTGGTCGCGCAGAACCGCCGCTTGGCCGTATTGCCCGGTATTATAAGCGCGTTTCAAACCATCGCAGCAGCACAGCGCGGCGAGGTTACCGCCGAAGTCGCCAGTGCGCATCCGCTGGATAAAAAGCAGCTGGCCACGCTGAAAGACAAATTGACCGCGCGCGAAGGCCGCACGATTAAAATCAATTCTACGATCGACCCTGACCTTTTGGGCGGGCTGGTCGTGACCATTGGATCGAAGCGCATTGATGGCTCGATCCGCACCCGTTTGAATTCCCTCGCGAATGCGATGAAAGGTTAAGTCATGGAAATCCGCGCAGCAGAAATCTCCAAGGTCATTAAGGACCAGATCTCTAACTTTGGCACCGAAGCAGAAGTCAGCGAAGTCGGCTCTGTTCTCTCCGTTGGTGACGGCATCGCCCGTATCCACGGCCTCGACAAGGTGCAGGCTGGTGAGATGGTTGAATTTGCCAATGGCGTTCAAGGCATGGCCCTCAACCTTGAGGCGGACAATGTCGGCGTAGTGATCTTCGGGTCCGACGCTGAGATTAAAGAAGGCGACAGTGTTAAGCGCACCGCCACGATTGTGGACGTACCCGTCGGCAAAGGCCTGCTTGGCCGCGTTGTTGACGCGCTGGGCAATCCGATTGATGGCAAGGGCCCGCTCAAAGACGTAAAGCGCAGCCGCGTTGAAGTGAAAGCGCCGGGCATTATCCCGCGCGAATCGGTTTCCGAGCCTGTTCAAACCGGCCTCAAAGCTGTCGACGCACTTGTTCCTGTTGGCCGCGGCCAGCGCGAACTGATCATTGGTGACCGTCAAACCGGCAAAACCGCTGTTGCGATTGACACTTTCATCAACCAGAAAACAGACAATGCTGGCGATGATGAGAGCAAAAAGCTCTACTGTGTATATGTAGCCGTCGGCCAGAAACGCTCCACTGTGGCGCAAATTGTGAAGCAATTGGAAGAGAACGGCGCAATGGAATATTCCATTGTTATCGCCGCGACCGCTTCTGAACCTGCTCCGCTGCAATATCTTGCACCTTATACAGGCTGCGCGATGGGCGAGTTTTTCCGCGACAATGGCATGCATGCCGTGATCGTTTATGACGATTTGTCGAAGCAAGCTGTGGCTTACCGCCAAATGTCGCTCCTGCTGCGCCGTCCTCCGGGCCGTGAAGCGTATCCAGGCGACGTGTTCTATCTGCACAGCCGCCTGCTTGAGCGCGCTGCGAAAATGAACAAAAGCGAAGGCGGCGGTTCGTTGACCGCACTGCCGATCATTGAAACGCAAGCGGGCGATGTTTCGGCCTATATTCCGACCAATGTGATTTCGATCACCGATGGTCAGATCTTCCTTGAAACCGACCTGTTCTATCAAGGCATCCGCCCTGCGATTAACGTGGGTCTGTCGGTGTCACGGGTTGGCGGCGCTGCTCAGACGAAAGCGATGAAGAAGGTGTCCGGCTCGATGAAGCTCGATCTTGCGCAATACCGCGAAATGGCGGCCTTTGCTCAGTTCGGCAGCGACCTTGATGCCTCGACGCAGAAACTGCTGAACCGCGGTGCACGTCTGACTGAATTGCTGAAGCAAGCACAGTTCTCGCCAATGCCGTTTGAAGAGCAAACCGTTTCGATCTTTGCTGGCACCAATGGCTTCATCGATGATGTCGCCGTTGACCGCGTGAACGAATACGAAGAAGCGATGTTGTCCTTCTTCCGCAGCGAACACGCAGACGTTCTTGCCGACATTCGGACAAGCAAGAAATTTGAAGGCGATGCGAAGGATAAAACCGTCGCTGCCCTCGAAGCATTCGCAAAACAGTTCGCATAAGGAACAAGCCCAGTGGCTTCACTTAAAGAACTCAAGGATCGGATCGGGTCGGTTAAATCCACCCAGAAGATCACCAAGGCCAAGCAAATGGTCGCAGCGGCGAAATTGCGCCGTGCGCAGGCCGCTGCTGAGGCTGCACGGCCCTATGCCCTGCGTTTGGGCGCCGTCATGGCGTCGCTCGCGGGCAAAGTATCGGGCGATAGCGCACCAAAATTGCTGGCTGGCACTGGCGCGGATCAAAAGCACCTGCTGGTCGTCGTCAACACCGACAAAGGCCTTTGCGGCGGTTTGAATTCCAACGTCGTGAAAGAGGCGAAGCTGCAAGCCAAGCGCTTAATTGCAGAGGGCAAGGATGTATCCTTCTACCTCATCGGCAAAAAAGGCCGCGCCCCGATCACACGCGAATATCCAAAAGGTATCGCAAAGCATTTCGACACCTCGACTGTGCGCACACCCGGCTTTGAAGAAGCTGGCGGCATTGCAGAAGAATTGGTCGCAATGTTTGACGAAGGCGCATTTGATGTAGCCCATTTGGTTGCACCGAAATTTCAATCCGCTCTGGTCCAAACACCGGCGACAGCTCAGTTGATCCCCGTGCCCTCACCCGAGGTTACCGATGATAGTGACGCGGTTGTTGAGTATGAGCCGGGCGAAGAGGAAATCCTCGAGGAATTGCTCCCACGTTATATCAAAACGCAATTGTTTGGCGGTCTGCTCGAACGTGAAGCGTCTGAACATGGCGCCTCTATGACCGCGATGGACAATGCCACGCGCAATGCGGGCGATTTGATTAGCGCGCTGACCATTCAATATAACCGCCGCCGTCAGGCAGCGATTACCACCGAACTCATCGAAATTATTGCTGGCGCTGAAGCGCTCTAAACGAAGGCTAAGGAAAAACCATGGCTACCGCACCTGCACTCAACAAGATCACCAATGGCACTATCAGCCAGGTCATCGGCGCTGTCGTCGACGTCCAGTTTTCCGGCGAATTGCCGGCAATTCTCTCGGCGCTTGAAACTAAGAATGGCGACAATACGCTCGTCCTCGAAGTGGCTCAGCACCTTGGCGAAAACACCGTTCGCACCATCGCGATGGACGCCACCGAGGGCTTGACCCGCGGCAGCGAAGTGATCGCAACCGGCGCGCAAATCTCTGTGCCTGTTGGCCCCAAAACACTGGGCCGCATCATGAATGTGATCGGTGAGCCGATTGACGAGCTTGGCCCGATTGGCGCGGACAAGGCCATGCCTATCCACGCAGAAGCGCCTCCCTTCATCGATCAGTCGACCGAAGCGGCCATTCTGGTAACCGGCATTAAAGTGATCGACCTTCTCGCGCCTTACGCAAAGGGCGGCAAGATCGGCCTGTTCGGCGGCGCGGGCGTTGGTAAAACAGTTCTTATTCAAGAGCTGATCAACAACATCGCAAAAGGGCACGGCGGCGTATCCGTCTTTGCTGGCGTGGGTGAGCGTACCCGCGAAGGCAACGATCTCTACCACGAGTTCCTCGACGCAGAGGTTATCAAGAAAGACGCGAACGGCGTCGCCACTCCTGAAGGCTCCAAAGTGGCCCTCGTGTTTGGTCAAATGAACGAGCCTCCTGGCGCGCGTGCCCGTGTTGCTCTGTCTGGTCTGACCATGGCGGAATATTTCCGCGATGAAGAAGGCCAAGACGTTCTGTTCTTCGTCGACAACATCTTCCGCTTTACGCAAGCTGGTTCTGAAGTGTCCGCTTTGCTGGGCCGTATTCCATCGGCGGTGGGCTATCAGCCTACTCTGTCGACCGACATGGGTAACCTGCAAGAGCGTATTACCTCGACCAACAAAGGCTCGATTACATCGGTTCAGGCAATTTACGTGCCGGCGGATGATTTGACCGATCCGGCGCCAGCGACATCGTTTGCCCACTTGGATGCGACCACCACACTGAACCGCGCAATCTCGGAGCTGGGCATTTACCCAGCGGTTGATCCGCTCGATTCGACATCACGTGTGCTTGAGCCGCGCGTTGTTGGCCAAGAGCATTACGACACCGCTCGCCGCGTTCAAGAAACGCTGCAGAAGTATAAATCACTGCAAGACATCATCGCCATTCTCGGCATGGATGAGCTTTCCGAAGAAGATAAGCTGACCGTTCAACGCGCCCGCAAGATCCAGAAGTTCCTCTCGCAGCCGTTCCACGTTGCAGAAGTCTTCACCGGTATCTCTGGTATTTTCGTACAAATCGAAGACACCGTGGCCTCGTTTAAAGCGGTTGTGGACGGTGAGTATGATCACCTTCCAGAGCAAGCCTTCTACATGGTTGGCGGCATCGAAGACGTGGTCAAGAAAGCCGGCGAAATGGCTGAGGACGCCTAAGGGCGCTTGAAGGATAAGTCTTATGGCTCTCCACTTTGAACTCGTAACCCCTGCCCGTCAGGTCCGCTCCGAAGACGTCCATATGGTCGTTGTGCCGGGCGCTGAAGGCGACTTCGGCGTACTCGAAGGCCATGCGGCTTTCATGTCGACCATTCGCGACGGCGCTGTGCAGGTCTATAAGACCGAAGGCGGCGAGCCTGAAATGATCGAAGTCAAAGGCGGCTTTGCCGAAGTTGGCGATGCAGGCCTAACGGTTCTGGCTGAACACGTGGATGAGGGCGCCTAAGCCCAAACTCCTCAACGAAACGCAAAAAGGCGGCCTCACTCAATCATGAGCGGGCCGCCTTTTTTGTTGCATGATCAGCCGGCGTTAGCGCCTGCGCTTAAGCCGCGATTGGTTCGGCGTGCAAGCCTGCGATCTTGCCTGTTTCGAGCAAGGAAATCACCTTTGGATGCACCGCGCCGAGAAATGTTAGGCAAACTGCGCCCTCAGACATGCTGCGAACAACAGCAGGAAAACTGGGCAAAGCGCCGATTTTGAGCGTCACTCGCTCTCGCATGGCCAACACCAATTCATCAGGGACAAGCAGGCTGGCTTCAAATTCATCGATCGCAACCAGCCCGATTGGCCAGAAACGTCCTTGAGTAAAGAGTTGGATGCCGCCCTCCAGCGGATAGGTATTCGTCCAAGATTGCATGGCGTATTTGGTCCCTTTCTTGCGATGCGTTTGTTGCATCATCTATAGGGCACAGTGTCTTAACGCACTCCGATCACAACCTGTAAAACCATGTTTCTATTTGCTTTTTATAACTTATGGTAAACCGTCTCTTTACCTTATTGTGTTTTCACAACAGGAATCATCACTTCGTTGCGGCGGAAGCGCGCAGGCACCCATGGCCCATCATAAAAGGCATATTCGACGGGGCCAGCAGCGGCATGATTTTTCGCTTTCATCCAGCTGCGCAGCTTTGTCTCCATTGCTACCAGATCGTCTTTCCCGCCCGCACCACTGAACATGATCGCCGCCATGCGCCGCTCCGGAACTTCGCTGAGCGTGATGTCCGAGGGTGCTTGCGGCAGGTTTTCGAGCGTATATTTGGATGGCATGACAAAGCGTGTGCGCCATGGTCCGTCTGAACTTTCAGCGCCATCGGCCGCATTATTGTCCTGCATGACAGGCGACGTCATTGCGATTTTTTCGCTTTGGTCCTGCATCACTGGCGAGGTCATAGCGATCTTCTCCCTATCTGCGCCTTCCGCCGCACCGGGTCGATCTTGCGCAAAAATATAGGCAGCAAGGCGCTGAAAACCGGCCCGCGTTGCTCGGCGGCGGTCGCCTTCTATAATGACTTCCGCAGTGATCATCGGAGCGTAATCGCGCAGCTCAATACCCTCGCCGCGCGCAATCACTGTGTGCGCTGGCTCTTGGATCGTCTCGCGATATTGCGCAGCGGCCATTACGCCGCCCAATGCGACCACGCCCAATCCTGCCGCTATCCAAGCCAAAATCCGCATCACAACACCTCTATAAATTGTTCTCGTACAAGCAGTTACGAACGCCGCCCACATTTGGACGCGCCCTACCTTCGCCTGCAATGCTACGGATAAGCGTGTGCTTATTTTTTTTGCACGGCCTTTTTCTTTTTCATCGTGTCATGGAAGCGGTCGGCCCAACCCTGTTTGACCAATTGTTCGGCCCGAACCATGCGCAATTCGCCCGTGCCGACATCGCGGCTGACGGTGCTGCCAGCAGCGACGATTGCATCTGCGCCAATAGTGACTGGCGCAACCAATGCGCTGTTGGAGCCGATAAATGCACGCTCGCCAATCACCGTTTGATATTTGAAATAGCCATCGTAATTGCAGGTGATTGTGCCTGCACCAATGTTTGCGCCTGCGCCCACTGTGGCATCGCCGATATAGGAGAGGTGGCTGGCTTTGGCCCCCTTGCCAAGCGTTGCCTTTTTCATCTCCACGAAATTGCCTATGAAAGCATCTTCTTCGAGCACAGCGCCGGGGCGCAATCGGGCAAACGGCCCTGCTTGAACGCCCTTGGCCAGCGTTGCGCCCTCAATATGAGTGAAGCTTTTGATGTGCACGCCGTCAGCAATGCTCACGCCGGGGCCAAAGACCACATGCGGCTCAACCGTGACATCGCGGCCCAATGCCGTGTCCCAGCTGAAATAGACCGTATCGGGCGCTTTTAAGCTGACCCCATCGGCCATAGCTTGATAACGGCGAGCGACCTGCCAGCGCGCTTCAGCATCCGCCAATTCTGCGCGGCTGTTAATGCCCGCAACTTCGCCAGGGTCATCGGTTATGACAACCGCACAGGTGCGCCCATCGGCAATCGCAATATTGACGATATCGGGAAGGTAATATTCTTCCTGAGCGTTATTATTATCCACGCGGTCGAGCAGCTTAAACAAGTCATCGGACTTCGCCGCCATCAGGCCAGAATTGCAAATGCGGCAGGCGCGTTCAGCCGCGCTTGCATCCTTATACTCGACCATCTTGGTAATAGCGCCAGCATCATCGGCGACCACGCGGCCATATTGCAATGCGTCTTCTGGCTCAAAGCCAAGCACGACCACGGCAGGCGCGTCATCAGCATTCAAACGCTCAATCATCGCCCGCATGGTGCCTGCACTAACGAAAGGCACATCACCATAAAGGATGAGGACATCGCCGGAGAAGTTACTCAGCGCGTCCTCAGCCATTTGTACCGCATGGCCTGTGCCCAATTGCGGCTCTTGCAAGCAAGTGGCGGCTCGGTCGCCCAATGCCGCCTCAAGCTGCTCACGCCCAGCGCCCACGACGACGACACGCTCCTTCGGTTCCAGCTCATCCACTGCGGCCAGCAGATGGTCGATCATCGCCCGGCCTGCAATTGGGTGCAGCACCTTATGCGTGTCACTTTTCATTCGAGTGCCCTTGCCCGCAGCAAGAACGATAGCGGCAAAATCTGTCATTGGGTTCCTTTACTTGGCAAACGCCCTGCCAGCAAATGCTTGCGGAATGAAGAACCTTGCGCCACCGAATACAAAATATGACAAATTTTCCTTTTGAGACGGTCGGTTTCGACCTTGATGGCACTTTGCTCGACACATTTCGTGATCTGGGCGAGGCGGTGAACCACGCGCTGGAATTGGGCGGGTTTGAGCGGGTCTCGGTGGAAAGCTCGAAAGACCTCATCGGCGGCGGGGCGAAGATCATGCTGTCGCGCGCCGTAGAGGCTCAAGGGGGTATGCCAAAGGATGACTTCCATAAGCTTTATAAACAAATGCTCGCCTATTATGCCGATCACAATGCCGATTTTTCAGCTCCCTACTCACATGCTGTCGAAACCCTAGATGCTCTCAAGGCACGCGGCGTCAAACTGGTTGTCGTCACCAATAAGTTTGAGGAATTTGCTCGCTCTGTCCTCACCCAGCTCGATCTGATCCATTATTTCGAAACGGTGATTGGCGGCGACACGATGGGCAAAGGCGCAGATGGCAAATATTTGTCAAAGCCGCATCCTGATCCTGTGCTCAAAGCCAAGGAAGTGGGCGGCGGCGGCCCAATCGCCTTTGTCGGCGACAGCACCTATGACGTAAACGCCGCCAAGGCAGCGGGCGTGCCAGTGATCGCCGTCACCTATGGCTATCATGACAAAGACCCAGCAAAAATGGGCGCGGATGCGGTGATTGATTCGCTGGATCAATTGATCCCAGCATTGGAGGCGCTTTAACTGCGCTTACTGCCGCTACGGCATGGCCTAAACGCAGTTTCCACGGTTGCAAGCCACCCAGAAAACTGCCAATCCACGCGCCAGAATTGACGGGCGCGTAAAGCGCGCCTCCCCCTGTTGAATATGCATTTTAAGCGGAGAGTTACTCATGAGCATCGATTTCAAAGATAAAGTCGCCATCGTCACCGGTGCAGGCGGCGGCTTGGGCAAAGCCTATGCGCTGGAACTGGCCAAGCGCGGCGCAAAAGTGGTCGTCAATGACCTTGGTGGCTCGCGCGATGGCACTGGCTCATCCGACGCAGCTGCTGAAGTGGTTGCCGAGATTGAAGCGGCTGGCGGCACTGCCATGGCCAATGGCGGATCGGTTACCGATTTCGCGCACATGGAAGAAATGGTCGCCAAGGCCAAAGAAGCTTGGGGCGGCGTTCACGTCCTCATCAACAATGCCGGCGTTTTGCGCGATAAGACTTTTGCGAAAATGACCCCTGATGATTTCCGTTTCGTGTGCGATGTGCACCTCAATGGTTCGGCCATGGCCACCAAAGCATGCTGGGAAACTTTCCGCGAGCAAGCTTACGGCCGCATTTTGATGACAGCCAGCTCCACCGGTCTGTTCGGCAATTTTGGCCAAGCAAACTATGGCGCGGCGAAACTCGGCCTTGCTGGCCTGACCAAAACGCTCCAGCTTGAAGGCGCGAAATACAACATCCGCGTCAACTCACTGTCACCAGTGGCTGGCACGCGCATGACCGAGGACATCTTTCCAGAAGAAGCGTTCAAACTGTTCGCACCTGAAAACGTTGTTCCAGCAGCTCTGTTCCTTGTCAGCGAAGACGGCCCAACCAATGCTATCGTTGGCGCTGGCGGCGGCGGTTATCACTCTGCATGGGTGATGATGAACGATGCGGTTTGGCTGCCCGATGGCGAGCGCACGGTCGAAGGCTTTGCGGCGAATTGGGAAAAGATCAACGCGCAAACCAATCTGCGCGCCCCCCAATCAGGCGCTGAGCAATCAGCAGCTATCCTGAAAGCTATGCAAGAAGTGACCGGCACCGGCCCGTCCAGCACGCGCGGCTAATGTCGCAAAATATGGCGTTTTGATGCGGCCCCCGCTCCTTCACCGGATCGGGGGCCGTTTCGTTTGGGGTATCCTATCAAAGGTGTATTGACTTCATAACACACTACGCTAGATTCGCTTCAAATATCGGAGCAGAATGCACATGGCCTATTCGGACGAAGATCTAAATTCCGCGGTTGCTGCGGGAGTTATGAGCCAAGAGGCCGCCACGGCCCTGCGCACCCATGTCAGTTCCCTGCGCGATATGCCGCGCGGCGATGAAGAGAACTTTCGTCTCATCAACTCCTTCAACGATATCTTCGTTGCCATAGGCGTGATTATCTTGCTGGTCGCGGTCGGTGCGATTGGGCAAGCGATTGCGGGCGCAATGTTTGGCATTGAATCATATCGTGAAGCCTTTCCAAACTCCTCCCCAACCGATGCTGAGATGAGCACGTGGCAAGCCGCCTATGCCCTTGAGGAGGCTGTCGGAACTGCGCTTGCGGGCCTGTTCGTTGTCATAACAGCGTGGCCGCTAGCCGAATTTTTTACCCGCAAACGCCGCATGGCCCTGCCCAGCATCATCTTACTTTTGGTGTTTGTGGGCGGCGTGTTCTTTACGGTATTAGGATTAGGCACGGCGCTTATGCAAAGCGGAAATGACCAGCTGGGCGCAATCATCGGCGCATTGGCAGCCGCCTTTGCCGCAGGCGCAGCCTATCTTCATTGGAAGCGCTTCGCCGTGCCAATCACAGTGGCGGCCGGTGCCGCTGCGGTGGCGGGCACATTGATCAGCCTAGCGGTGGCAGCGATCGGACCTGACAGGTTCAACGAAAACAGCGTGCTTGGCTTAGTATTTTTCGCCGGACTTTGCGTATTTGCCCTCGCCATGCGCTGGGACATGTCCGACGTTACCCGCACAACGCGCCGCGCGGACGTGGCCTTTTGGCTGCATTTGCTGGCCGCACCGATGATCGCTCATCCGATATTCAACGCCATGGGCGTGCTGGATGGCGGAGACGCTGTTGGGATTGGCGGTGCCGTTGCTGTGGTCGCGATCTACATCCTATTTGGCCTCATCGCTCTGGCGATTGACCGGCGCGCTTTGCTGGTGTCCGCCCTTGCCTATGTGCTGGTTGCGCTAACATTTTTGTTCGACAAATTTGGCGCGGTGGAGCTGAACTTTGCTTTGACGGCGCTGGTGATCGGTTCTGCGCTGCTCAGCCTGTCGGCTTTCTGGTCGCCAATCCGCAAAGTGGTTGTGGGTGCTCTTCCAGAAAGCCTGCAAGAACGGCTGCCCTCGGCAGATCATGCGCTGCAAAGTGAAACCGCCGCGGCTTAATCCTCGACCGATTTCATCAGGCGGCGCTCCATCGGCGCAAGCACTCCGGCCAGCTCATGCCCGCGTTTCAGCACTTGGCCATGTTCGCCAAACAGCGTCCACATACCTTGCTTTTGGCGCAATGAGGGGCACTTTTCAATGCGAGCCTGCGGGCGTTCAGCAGCCCGGCGAAAGGCGGCAAACACGGCGACATCCTTGGTGAAATCCATCGCATAATCGCGCCATTCACCGGCGGCGACCATGCGGCCATACAGATCAAGGATGCGCTGCAATTCTTGGCGTTCAAAGCCCACTTGGCCCGCAGGCTTCCCATGGGTGCGGCCGGTGAAAGGCACGACCGAGCCAGAGGAAATGCCCGCTGCCGAACCGCCACCGTTAGAATGCGCCATCAGCTGCCCTTATGAACCGTCAGTTCCGCTGCGCTTTTGGGGCTGAAGCGGCAATTCGCCAGAGGCTTGCGCTCTGATTGCGGCCATTTCCTCGCGCAATAGTCTAATCTCGCCTTCTAGCTTTTCGATGCAATCAATGCGGTTGCCGTCCGCATCCTCGCAATTGAACGTGCCATAAGGAATGAACTCCTTCGCCCATTCCTCTGCCGGCACCAGCGTTGAGCGCGCCTTTAGCCCGATCATCGTCGCGCCTTCGGGCACATCTTCTGTCACGACTGCATTCGCCCCCACGCGCCCGCGCGCGCCGACTACAATCGGGCCAATGATTTGCGCGCCAGACCCGATAATCACATTGTCGCATAATGTCGGGTGACGCTTGCCTCCCTTGCCATTGGTAGGGTTCGTCCCGCCCAATGTAACACATTGGTAAATCGTGACATTGTCGCCGATCTGCGCGGTTTCCCCAATGACCGTAAAGCCGTGATCAATAAAGAAATTGTGGCCGATTTTTGCACCGGGATGGATGTCAATCGCGGTCAAAAAGCGCGAAAAATGGTTCACCATGCGCGCGAGGAAAAACAGCCGAGCGCGGTAAAGCCGGTGTGCGACGCGGTGATAAAACAGCGCCCAAACGCCGGGATACAGCATCGTTTCCATGCGCGAACGCGGCGCAGGGTCGCGCGCTCTAATCGAGTCCAGATAGGTTGTGATCCGCTTAAACATGGTCTTTATCTCCCACCAAACCGCACTCAGAGCAAGCGTTGTTGGTCTGGCCCCAGCATCGCTTCCAGCGCGCTGCGCCAAATGGACATGGTAGCAGGGACCTTTCGTTCAAGGCTTAATCGATCAATTGCAATTATCAGCTGCTCAATACCGGCAAAGCTGCGCAGGGTGCGCGGGGTGAGATATTCTGCCGCACCTTCGGCCAACGTCAGCCCGCGTTGCTCGGCCAGCGTCTCGATCAAAGCACCCACCATCGCATCATTGGGCTCGCCAATTTCAAGCTGCATTGCAGCTCCCAACCTTGATCGTAAATCAGGCAGAGTGATGTCCCACGGCTGCGCTCTGACAATCATCAACAGCTTTTCGCCCGCTTCTTGCGCGGCATTCCAGCGGTGAAACAAAACCGTCTCGTCCATCCCATCCGCATCATCGAGCACAATAATCCCCTGCGATGCAGCCCACAGGCCAAGCAAGCTTTTACCCGAACGCGGCGGCCCAGCCAGAACGGCGGTGCCATAAGGCCAGCTCGCCGGATCTTTCAGCGCCTCGTAAGCACCAGCATTCGCATTGCCGAGAATAATCCGTGCAGGATCGCTTTTCGAACGACTACCGAGCGGAAGAGCGATTTGCGACATGCGCCCAGTTCCTCCGGCCCCGCCCTAGCGGCGAATGGCGAGAGCGCCCGCGCCTTGCGACACGCTAAAGCCGCGCGCTCTGAGCGCCTGAGCCAACTGCGCGAGCGAACCGGAATAGCTCACCGTCATCACCGATGTACCGCCGATCGCTGTGCTGGTAATCGCTGCGCCGCGCACACCGGCGGTCGAGCGCACAGTAGCAAAGTTGCTGTCATAGGCACCTGCATCAGGCGTCGCGAATTGCACCGTGTAGGAGGAAATAACCGCCGCCTGCGTCGGTGTCGGCGTTGGCGTTGGCGTCGCCGTTTCCGGCGTCTGCGCGCGCTCTTCAGATGATGCCTCGGAACCTGCACGCGCAGCGCGTTCATCAGCGCGTTTTGCAGCCTTTTCAGCAGCATCTTTTGCTTGAGCCGCGCGCCCAATTTGGATGAGGCGCTGGATCACAGGATCGGCTGCACCCACTCCGCCAGAATTCAGTGTTGGATCAGGCTTCAGCTTGCCATCGACAAGCGCTTGCTCAAACATTTCATCAAATTTCAGAACCGCTTTGTTCATCATTTCAGGCAGTTCGCGCGGCGTACGCGCTGTCATGGTGAAATTTCCGAGATAAATACTGTCAGGGCCATAGCGGCCAGTAAACTTGCCCTCAATCGGCCCACCGGGCCAAGAATAATTCAGTTCTGCCAAAGGCACCAGAACATCGCCCGCCTCAAACTGATCAAGGATATTGCGCCACCACAACCGACTGCGCCGACCTGTTTGTCCATAAGTAAGCAGCAGCGATTCACCGCCAGCGCCCGATGGCCGGACATAATCGACGCGGCTACCACCAGCCTGATATTCTGCCCAAGCTCGCTGCCACGGATTGCGCGTTTCATACATAAGGTATGTTCCGCCGCTTTTTGTCACCGGCAGCAATAGCATGGGCGCGCTGCGGCGCGATTTCTTGCTTCCGCCGAGGTAACGCCCGGCTTGCGCACGGTCAAAGATAACACCCAGCCGCGCGATATAGCGCCGCGGGCCAATTTGCTCGCGCTCGATTACAACGGCGGCAACCAGGCCCTGCAATTGCCCATCGGATAGCTTTGGTCCGTTGACTTTGGCCCAAGCTTTGCGCTGAGCCTCCAGCCAACCTTTTTCACGCGCATCATTGGCATCCTTGCCCTTAACATCGACGTCGATCCCGCTCACATCAATATCTGTGGTGCTGACAATCGGCGCGATCCCGCGATCGCCGGCCACTTGTGCAAACAATCCGGCCGAGCCTGCAAATAGGAACAGCGCCGCTCCAACGGCGAATACAGCCGCTAGCCCCCAGCGGGATCGCGCTGAAAGGGGCTGCATAATGGAGCGGAAGAGAGTTTGTGTTTGAGTCATCGGGGAAAACCTTGCGCCTTTTGCCCAAAGGCGAGTGGAATTCCAAGCACGAAAGGCTAAAGCATGGGGATTATGTCATCCAAAACTGAAAAACCCGCCAATTACACATACGAATCCGCCGGCGTTTCCATCGCTGCTGGCAATGCCTTGGTGAAGGCCATTGGCCCGCTGGTGAAAGCCACTGCAAGGCCCGGCGCAGACAGCGAAATCGGCGGTTTTGGGGGCTTTTTTGACCCTAAAGCGGCCGGATATAAAGACCCTTTGCTGGTGGCGGCAAATGATGGTGTCGGCACCAAATTGAAGCTCGCCATCGACTTTGACCGCCATGATAGCGTGGGAATCGATTTGGTTGCCATGTGCGTCAATGATTTGATCGTCCAAGGCGCTGAACCGCTGTTTTTTCTAGACTATTTCGCCACGGGCAAGCTTGAGAACGGCATTGCCGAACGAGTCGTTGCTGGAATTGCAAAAGGTTGCAAACAGGCAGGCTGCGCGCTGATTGGCGGGGAAACCGCTGAAATGCCGGGCATGTATTCCGATGGCGATTATGATTTGGCCGGTTTTTGCGTTGGCGCGGTAGAGCGCGGCGAGCAGTTGACGGGCGAAAAGGTGAAGCCGGGCCATGTGCTGATCGGGCTAGCCAGTTCCGGTGTTCACTCCAACGGTTATTCGCTGGTGCGCCGCTTGGCCGCCGATAAGGGCTGGAAATTGAACCGCCCTGCTTTGTTTGATTCGGACCGCTTGCTGATCGACGCTTTGATTGAGCCGACCCGGATCTATGTGGACAGTCTGATGCCGCTGGTGCGCGCAGGCCAGATTGACGCGCTGGCGCATATCACCGGCGGCGGTCTGCTGGAAAATATCCCGCGCATTCTGCCCGATGGTGCGCATGCAAGGATCGATGCTGCCGCTTGGGAACAGCCGGGTCTGATGGCGTTCTTGCAAGCACAAGGAAACATTGAGCCTGAGGAAATGGCACGCACATTCAATTGCGGCGTGGGCATGGTTCTGGCGGTTGATACTGCGAAGGTAGACGATGTTCTCTCGGCTCTTGCAAAGACAGACGAGACGGCATTTGTGATCGGCGCAATTGAAGCAGGCGACAAGGGCTGCACTGTTGCGGGCCCGCAAGGCTGCTGGAGCGCAACATCAGACTGGGTAGCCACTCATCTTGGCTAAGACAAAACTTGCGATTTTCATCTCGGGCAGCGGGACGAATATGGCCGCGCTGCTCTATGCCAGCCGCTTGGACGGCGCGCCGTTTGAAGTCGTGTTGGTCGCTAGCAATATGCCCTCTGCATCGGGCCTGAAACTGGCCAAAGCAGAAGGGATCGCTACTTTCGCGCTATCCCACAAGGCGATGCTGCGCGCAGAACATGATGCCGCGATGGAGGCCGCCGCGTTAGAAGCAGGCGCAGAGCTTATCGTGCTGGCGGGATATATGCGCATTTTATCGGAAGGTTTTGTGGAGCGCTGGGCCGGACGAATGCTCAATATCCACCCCTCGCTTTTGCCCAAATACAAAGGTCTCGACACCCACGCCCGCGCGCTCGAAGCTGGCGACGCAATGGCCGGAACAAGCGTCCATTTGGTCACGCCGGAACTGGATGCGGGCGATGTATTGGGCCAAGCCAAAGTCGTGATCGCCGAGGGGGACACAGCGGAAAGTCTTGCAGAGCGTGTGAAATTGGCAGAGCACCAGCTCTATCCGCATGTGTTGAACAAATTTTTGACCGCGCAAGCGCAATAGGCGCAGGCTCGAACCATGCCGCCCCCACGCCTCCACCCGCTAGATCGCAGCCCGCGGGTTGAACGGATCAATGGCTGGCTGGAACAAGCATGGGAGCGAGGCTGGTCGAATTACCCCACCCTGGACGCCAATGTTTTGCGCGAAAAGGCAGGCTATGATCCAAGCATTTGCGTTCGGGATGATGCAGACACTGCAGATTTTGACGCAAAGTTAGACGCTTTATGCAAAGCGCTTGCAGACGAAGCGAAGCTCAATTCGCTTGGCCGCACGATTGCCCATGGCCAATTGGTGCGGGTGATTAAGCAGCGGCAATCATTGGGCGACTTATGGGCAATGCGGCCTGAATCCCTGGAAACGCAGCTTGCCGCCCCTATCATCGTGCTTGGGCAGATGCGCAGCGGCACAACCCGCATTCACCGCTTGCTGGCCACTGATCCAGCGCATTCCTCCACGCGCTTTTGCGATAGTTGGGCCCCGGTACCGCCCACCTCAAAACTGATGCCGGATTTACGCCCGATGGGCAGTGCAGCCGCCTTGGCGATGGCCCGCGCAGTCAATCCTTGGCTTGATACAGTCCACCCGTTTGGAGCGGCGCGCGCAGATGAGGAGTTGGGATGGCTGGCAAGCGCTCTCGACCATGCGACATATGAAGCGCAGTGGCGTATTCCATCATTCAGCCGGTGGAGCGAGGCGCGCGACCCTGCGCCCACAATTCGCGAATTTGCGCGGATTTTGAAGACAGACGCCGCGCATCACGGCAATGCGGCAACGCCCCGCGTCATGAAATGCCCGCAATTTTCCGAGCACCTGCCCGCCCTTTTGGACGCCTTCCCCAATGCTCGATTGGTCATCGCATCGCGCGACAATGAAGAGGTGCTGCACAGCTGTATTTCATTGGTTGCCAACCAAATGGCAGTGCAATCTGACAATGCAGATTTGGACTGGATTGAGAGCGAATGGCGACGCAAATTGTCTCTGCGCGAAAACCGCTTACAAAGCGCCATCTCGCAGTTTGACGGACCCACCTCGCATTTGACCTACTCTGGCCTCAACCAAGATTGGGAGCGCGAAATTACGCGCACATATGCTGATTTGGGATTGGATCTCAGCCCCGCTGCACTAGGCGCTATGCGGTCAGAGATGAAAAAAGCTGAGGCGGGCAGCCATCATGGCCACGCCGCCCAGCTTAAACAATTCTCAGGCGACCAGCCGCCAACATAAGCAGCCGGTCCAATGCCCAATTAGCCAACGAGTTCGTCAGCTGAGAAAAAGAAGTCGATTTCGATCTTCGCATTTTCTTCGCTGTCGCTGCCATGCACGGTGTTTTCACCAATGGACAGGGCATGTTCCTTGCGGATTGTGCCTGCTTCTGCGTCGGCAGGATTGGTCGCGCCCATAATGTCACGATTGCGTTTTACAGCGTCTTCGCCTTCGAGGACTTGCACAACCACTGGCTCGCTCATCATGAATTCGGTCAGTTCGCCAAAGAACGGGCGCTCAGCGTGAACAGCGTAAAAGCCTTCAGCCTGATCTTTCGTCATGTGAATGCGCTTGGATGCGACAACACGCAGGCCTGCGCCCTCAAGCATAGCGGTTACAGCGCCAGTCAGATTGCGGCGAGTGGCGTCAGGTTTGATGATCGAAAAAGTGCGAGTTACCGCCATGGGAAATACCTTTTTTGCAAATAAAAATAAGGGGGTTTGTTTGGATTATTGGCGCGCCACTAGCGCCGTGCGCGCTGCACTGCAAGCTTTGCGAGGGTTCGCCATCGATACGTCTATTGCGCGAACTTGCCCGTCAGCATTAATTCGCCGGTTGTTTTGCCCGCGCTTTCATCCGGCTTGGCGGCTTCCTCGTCGCTGCCCTCATCATCAAAGCCCAGCCCGCTTGGATCAGGAATTTGCTCCTCATCATCGGCGTCAAACGCGCTGCCCGGTTTCTGCGCATTGAAAGAGAATGAATTGCCTTGGCCATCATCGCCGCCGATCATCTGCCCATCATTGACCTTCATCTCCAGCTTGATGTTGATGCCCGCCGCCTCCGCCAGATCGCGGTAATGCGCTGTCAATTTGTCGGGGCTGTCACCGCTAACAATGCTGATCATATTGATCGTTTTGCCCTTTTGCTCAAACGAAGCGCTATTGGTGACTTTCGCGCCGGGATACAGGGTAAAGCCCAACGGCAAAGTCTTGGGAGCCTCTTCGCCAGAGCGCAGCTTGGCCGTGCCATCCGCGGTCTTGGTTGCAGTGGTTACCGCGCCAGTTTCTTCATCAACGGTGACACTGGCTTCTTGCTCAGAAACCTCCGCATCGCTGCTGGAGCCTCCACAAGCGGTGAGCGTGAGCGCCAAAGCGGCTGCGCCAGTTACTGGAAAAATACGCATATTTGTAATCCCTCGAATCCCTGCAGACTTGAATATCACGCAATGGCCGCGCGGGGCAATATCAGGCGACTTTGACCCATTTTCCGGCGTCTTGGCGGAAGAATGCGCGCTCCAAATCATCCGTCCCGTCCAGCGCGCGCCATGTCGCCCGCGCGGCCTCAACATTGCTATCATCAAACAATAGGAACGCGCGGGCAAAACCGGTGGCCTCGCGCCAGACACCATCGGCAAAAATGACATGGCTCGCGCCGTTTTGTGCATCTGTCTCAGCAGACAAGAGTATCGGCTGAATGTCTGCGCCCTCGCCGCCTGCCTCACCATTGGCAAGAAAGCTGTCAGGGCCTGCTTGCCATAGGCCTTTGGACACGGCTTTGCGTTGGTCTGCATCAGCGGCGACCACCAGCAAGCGCTCGTCAGAGGCGAGAACGCGCGCGGCGATCAGGGCCACGACTTTCCCCACCGGATCGGAGGAGAGCTGCCAGAAGTCTACTTTCATGCGCTGCCCTTCTCACGCTTGCAGCGCTCCGAACAATACAAAACATTGTCCCAATCGCGCGCCCATTTCTTGCGCCAATTGAAGGGCAATTTGCAGGCCTTGCAGACTTTGCTAGGCAGATCTCCCTTCTTGCGCATCTTAGGAATGGGGTATTACTCCACGTTTTCAGCAACAAATTGATCAATCAGGCGCACGCCAAAACCGGTTGCGCCCTTATCCCAAGTTGCACCCGGCTTATCCGCCCAGACCATGCCTGCTATATCGCAATGCGCCCAAGCCACGCCCGGCTTGATAAAGCGGCCAAGGAATTGTGCGGCTGTAATAGAGCCTGCCATGCGCGGGCCAACGTTTTTGATGTCGGCAATCGGGCTGTCGATTAGCTTGTCATAGGCAGGGCCGATTGGCAGGCGCCACATTTTGTCGCCAGAGGTCTTGCCCGCATCCAGCAATTTATCCGCCAGATTATCATCATTGGCGAACAATCCGCCATGCTCATGACCAAGGGAGACAATAATCGCGCCAGTCAGAGTCGCAAAATCAACGATGGTTTTGGGTGAATACTGCTCTTGTGCCCAGTGAAGCGCGTCACACAATACCAAGCGCCCTTCGGCGTCAGTGTTGATGACTTCGATCGTTTGGCCATTCATGGAGGTCACGACATCACCGGGACGCTGCGCTTTGCCATCGGGCATGTTTTCAACCAGCCCGACAACGCCGACAATGTTCGCTTTGGCTTTGCGTTTAACGAGGGCCAGCATTGCGCCCGCCACTGCGCCTGCGCCGCCCATATCCCACTTCATATCTTCCATGCCGCCCGGTGGTTTGAGCGAGATGCCGCCAGTGTCAAAGGTCACGCCCTTGCCGACAAATACGGTGGGTTCCACGCCAGCTTCGCCGCCATTCCAGCGAATTGCGAGGAGGCGCGATGGCTGCTCAGAGCCTTGGCCTACGCCCAGCAGCGCGCCCATGCCCAGCTTTTCCATCTCGGCCTCATCGAGCACGGTCAGCTCTGCGCCGGTGCCAGCAAATTTTTCCTGACAGCGTTCAACAAAGCTGATCGGATAGACCACATTGGCGGGCTCTGCGACGAGTGTACGCGTAAATTCGACACCTTCAGATAGCGCGGATTGCCGCGTCCAAGCCGCTTCTGCTCCGTCAGGTGCGTTGATCGCGGTCGCCGATGTCAGCGTGAGTTTTTTCTCATCCGCCAGCGTTGTGCGGTAAATATCGTGACGCCACATGCGCAGTCGCAGGCCGAGCAAAGCAGCCGCCGCTTCCTCGCCAGACAGTCCGGAACCGGCAAAATCCACGGTCACTGCTTCTTCGCCAGACGCGCCATATTTGGCCGCAATCGCAGCGCCAGCTTTTTCCAGATTGGCATGGCGAGTAGACGAGCCAACCTCGCCCGCGCCAGCCAAAGCAATGCGCGCCAATTTGCCATCGCGGTGCGCAAATCCTTCGAACACTTGACCTGGCTTGCCCTTAAACCGGGCCGCTTTTGCGCCTTCGGCC
>JALZVZ010000005.1 GCA_023299945.1 Altererythrobacter sp.
TCATTACCAAGCGCCCGCAGCAGCTCCACCAGCAAAGCCGCGCTGGTCGCTCCGTCTACATCATAATCGCCGTAAACCGTGACGGTTTCATTCGTCAGAACCGCCTGCGCGATGCGCTCGGCCGCATTCTCCATATCCTGAAATTGTGCTGGATCGGGCAGGAAATCCCGCATTGTGGGGGTGGCATGTCGCTCAATATCGTCGTTCGCGACGCCGCGCGTCATCAGCAATTGCGCGAGAATATCGCGTTCTAAAGACATGACATCACCGTCTAGCGCCATATTGCCGCCGCGCCATTGCCACGATTGCCCCTTCAACGAAGCGTCGACGCCAAATACGGATGTGGGGGATCGTGATGTCATTTGATTGAAATACTCCAATGCAAAGCGCTTTAACAGCGCCCCTCAAAGTTAATCGACATCTGTGCTACGCCAATGGTTATGGATGAGAAGACAATTTTAATCGCTTGGCATTCACGCACCGGCGCGAGCAAGGCTTTGGCCAGAGCCGTCGCTCGGGGAGCTGGGCGGTCTGCGTTGCTGAAACGTGCAGAGGATGTTGAAGCTGAAGATTTTCTCAAGGCATCAGCTTATGTGTTCGTTTGCCCTGAGAACTTGGCTTCAATGAGCGGCATGATGAAAGAGATGTTCGATCGATGCTATTACGGAGTGCTTGGGCAGATTGAGGGACGGGCCTACGCCACCATTATTGCCGCAGGCTCTGACGGTCAGAATGCGCAGAGGCAGATCGACCGAATTGCAACGGGTTGGCGGTTGCGGAGGGTGGCGGAGCCGATGATTGTGAATTGCGCGGCACAAACAGCGGAAGAAATACTTAGCCCAAAGACTGTTTCTATCAATGAACTTGAAAAATGCGAAGAATTGGGTGCTTCGTTTTCTCAAGCAATAGAAATGGGCATCTACTAATATTACCGCCGTACTGTAAATAAGCGACTCGACCTTAACCGCAAAACGCTTCAAGGGGTTATCATTGCTCGTTAATTTACGTTAGGGATTCCGATAGAAAACTCGCAAACCCAAGAGACTGGCCAAGATAATGGCAAAGATACTGGATGGCGCGATAGCGACCACGGGATCTATTTGCTGTTCGCCAAAGGCAAGCGGCCCGATCGCGGCGCCATTGCCCGCTTTGTTGGGACACAATTGGCAACCAGCTTAAGCTTTGATCCTGAATCCGGTACGCCTACGCTGGCGGGAAAGGGTGATAATGAGGGGGCGATCGAAATGGCCCAAACCCATGCCGAAGGTAAAGCTTGGGTGGAATTGCTCCGAGATGGACTGCTGTTTGATTTAGAGGGTTTGTCGCCGTCTCAGCCACTCACTGTGCCGATGACGGATAACCGTTATGATTTCGATCATTCCAAATCACTTGCCATGTATGATGCAATGCGATTGATCCCTGGCACCAATTTGGCTGGAGGCGAGCACACGCTTCCTGTTGTGCGCTGCCTAATCTCTTTGGCGCGCGATTTGGCTTATGAGTTTGACGATATTGCCGCATTTGTTTGGCCGCCTGCCTCCAGCGTGATCAGCCGCGAATTTTTCGAATCGACCGCGGCTGCATGGCTGGCAGGAGGCTCGTTTCCAGCCCTTGGTCTCACGTCTTTTCGTGAGACAATGGACGGCGCGATGCAATCGGTTGGGCTCGAATATCTAATCGGGCAAGAGCTGATAATTGAAGCACCTTTGTGCAATGACCGGGTGAAGGCCACACGCCTTGGTATTCGTCTGATCAACCAACTCATTATGGTTGGCGGCATTGAGAAGAGCGAGCGCTTGGCCGCGCCTGATGGATCGCGATTGATCATGCGGTTTTCGTGCGATGATAAGTTTGTGAGAGTTTCGCAGGAATAATGATTTGAAGAAAGCATGGGGTCTTGCCGATGATGAGGCAACCAGCGTTTGCTTGCCCGCGCTTCCCTTTCGCGCAATCAACCGGCGCGGCACTGCGGAGCGCAACAAGCTAAAGGCGTTTTAAGACACCCAAGCTTTATACTCTGTCTTCGCTTCGAGCTGCGCCTTTGCCGTATGATATTCGCGCTCAAAACGGGCCACCATATCTTCAACAGAGCCAACAGATTTCACTGCGCCGACGCCTTGGCCAGAGCCCCAAATGTCTTTCCACGCCTTTGCCTTGCTGTTGCCGCCGCTGCCAAAGTTCATCTTGGATGGGTCGCTGGTCGGCAAATCATCCGGATCAAGCCCAGCTTTCTCGATTGAGCTGCGCAGATAATTGCCATGCACGCCGGTAAACAGGTTGGTGTAGACGATGCCGTCTGCGCTTCCGTCGACGATGCCTTGTTTATAACCTTGGTCAGCATTGGCCTCTTCAGTCGCGATAAACGCGCTGCCTGCATAGCCAAAATCTGCGCCCATCGCTTGGGCTGAAAGAATCGAGGCACCGTGGGCGATAGAGCCGGACAGAGCGACAAGCCCATCAAACCATTCGCGAATTTCTTGCATCATAGCAAATGGTGACAATGCGCCTGCATGGCCGCCAGCACCCGCGGCAACGGGGATTAGTCCGTCGGCACCTTTTTCGATCGCCTTATGAGCAAAACGGTCGTTGATGACATCATGCATGGTGATGCCGCCCCAATTGCGCACTGCATCAAAGATTTCTTCACGCGCGCCCAGCGAAGTGATGACCATGGGCACTTGCCATTTCTCGCATGTCGCCATGTCGGCCATCACGCGGTCGTTTGATTTGTGCACGATCTGATTGACGGCAAAGGGAGCCGCTGGCTTGTCCGGGTTTTCACGGTTGTGCTTAGCCAGTTCTTCGGTGATCTGGTGCAGCCATTCATCGAGCAGGGTTTGCGGGCGAGCATTGAGCGCGGGAAAGCTGCCGATGATGCCGGCCTTACATTGTGCAATCACCAGCTCTGGGCCGGAGACGATAAACAATGGCGAGCCGATTAGCGGCAAGCGAAGGCGGTCAAATGGTGCGGGCAAGCTCATGGGGTATTCTCCGTCAAATACATAAATTTGATGCAGCGCTTATGCACATGGGCCACCCCTGTCGAGGCTACATTTTATGCAACTGCGGCGCAGGCTCGCGATGCCGTAACGTCACTGGCCTTTAAGCAAATGTTCTACATCGTAAAACTTGGCCGCAGTGCCTGCATAAAGCGCGCGCTTTTCTTCCGCACTGGCACCAGATGTGATGCGCTTGAAAGCATTCCACAGCACGGGATAAGTCGCACCCCAGCGGTCAACGGGGTAATTGCTCTCAAACATGGCGCGGGCAGGGCCGAAAGCTTCGATGCAAGTTTCGATATAGGGCTTCCATTGCCGCGCCAGTTCTTCTGAGCCTACGCCAGCAGCAGGGCCTTGTTCGGGCATGGCGCAATTGTGCATCGCCAATCCGCCAAGCTTAACAGAGACATTTTCGCATTTCGCCAGCTCACGGATGTTGCTCACCCAAATCTCAAAACGTTCGCCAAGTTTGTCAGCATAGCTCGCCATGCCCAGCGGGGTTCCGCAATGATCAAGGCAGATCGGCGTATAAGGAAACGCTTTTGCAAGGTCGATGACATCGGAGAGCTGCGGCTCCAATATCCACGCATCGAAACTCAGGCCCATTTTACCCAAATGCGCAAAACCTTCACGAAACTTCTGATCAAGATAGAGCTGCGGCGGAGCATGGAACGGAGGGCCGAGTACCTCAGGATCAGCGTCCCAAGCGCCCTGATGACGGATGCCTTTGAAACGGCCCCCATGTGAGTGGCCACCAGCAGCCACCAATGCTTCCAACACAGGTGCAGCACCGTCGCCAAGCATCAAATTGGCATGGCCAATAATCCCAGCGCATGCACGCAAATTGCCATAGAGACCGCTGGCCGATTGCGCCGCGACGCCGTTGACATATTCCACTTCGCCAACCGGTTTCATATCCTCGCTGCGCGCAGAATCGTAAAACGCACCGCATTCCATAAAGACCGTGCCGATGATGTTGTGCCCCGTCTGAACATCACCCAGCAACTGATCGAAAGTGTAATGCGCGGCGGGAACCAGTGTTTCTAAAAAACGGTGGCGAGGTTCTGGGAACATCGGAAGTAGCGGGCGCAAATCCCACAAATGATGATGTGGATCGATGATCGGCAGATCGGGCTCGATAATGGTCTCGGACATGCGCACATTCTCCCAAATTTGTGCACAGCATAGCGGGGTGGGGACGGGGCGCAAACTCTATCAAATGGGAGGGCGTGGAATTGGATTGTCGTTCACCCAAATGCTAGGATACCGTAACGTCAATTTGCATAATTTATTTCAATGTGTATGTTTGAAAAATAGGTATAGAACAGGGGAAACGCCATGCGCCGCAACACATTCCGATCACGCCTTTTGAGCACATCACTCATCGGATTGGGAGGTGCATTGGCTGCCATATCGTTTTCCGCGATGCCTGCGTCTGCACAGGACAGCGCTGGCGTCCAAACTGATGGTGACGAAGATGTCGTCGTCGTAACCGGCATGCGTATTCGCCAAGGCGGCGCGCAAGACGCCAATCATTTCCGTTCTGTCTCATTGGATGGAACCAGCGTCGATTTGCCGCGTGCCAGTAGCTTTACCGTTGAAGGATTGATGGGCGAACATGATCTCACCTTGCCCGCGGATAAGGCTTGCGAGCAATTGTTCTGCGTCAATGCGCAATCCATTCGCGCCAACCTGCCCGCCGAGCCGGACAGCACAGTGTTTGTTGGATTGGGCTTTGAAAGCGGGGCAAAGCCTGAAAATTACACCTCTATCCCGGTCAGCATTGTGGCGGTGGTCGATCGTTCTGGCTCCATGGCGGGCAGACCTATTACCCGCGTTAAAGAAGGCTTGCATGCCGCCCTTAAACAAATGCGCGACGGCGACCGCATAGGCATTGTAGTCTATGGCAGCGAGACAAAAGTCCATCTGCCGGTTATGGACGTTGCGGGCAATCACGAGGCCATCAAAGCGGCGATCGATAGCATCGCAATCAATGGCGCGACCTATATGGAAGCCGGCATGAAGCTTGGCTATGCCACTGCGATGGAGGAGTTGGAGCGCTCCAACGGCACCACACGAATGATGCTGTTCTCCGATGAAAACGCGAATATTGGCAGCACTTCTGTCGACGGTTTCATGGGTCAGGCAACACGCGGGGCAGAGGCCGGGATCGGCCTCACCTCCATCGGTGTTGGCTACATTTTCGATGGTGCACTGGCGACCAAAATTTCCAGCGTGAAAGGCGGCAACCTGTTCTTTGTCGACAAGCGGGGTGACGCGGCCAAATTGTTCGAGAAAGAGTTTTTCAACATGGTAAGCGAAGTCGCTCGCGATATTGAAATTACGATCAATCCAGCCAACGGATATAAAGTCGCCAGCGTCTACGGTGTGCCTGCCGACATTATAACGCGCGGCGATGATGGCAGCGTAACTGCAACGATCGGCAGCGCTTTTATGTCCAGCAATGGCGGCGGTATTTTCGCAACATTGGAGGGATCGGGTTCAGCTGTCTCGCCTGCCAATGTGTCGATCGCCTATACCGATATGAAGACCGGCAAGCGGGCCAATGATAATGCGCAAGTTGGTTCTGTCGATGCAAGTCCAGCGCCGTCTTTGGCAAAAGCACAATTGCTGGTCGATCAATATACAAGTATTTCGGGCGCGCTAAATGCCTTTCACAAGAAAGACAAACCATTGGTTGCGCAGGCAAGTCTTGCCGACTTAGAGGAGCGCATGCGAGCATCCGGTGTGGATGGTATGGAGCGCGAGCTTGCGCTGATTGCGGGCCTTCGCGGGAAGGCGGCGAAGCTTGCAACATTAGCGGCCAATCCGGCGCTATATCGCCCGCGCAAAGCGGTCGGAGAGTGGCGTGTTCTTGCACATCGCGGCTTGGATGATGTGGCGCGCGGGGATTTCATCACGATCACCGACGACGGCGAATTTATAACAGAGAACGGTGGTGATGGGCCCAATTCAGGTGATGAAATTCACCAAGAATATGAAATCAACCAGCGGCAAATCCGTATCATAGAAGGTCGCCTCGTGATGGATTATACCATTAATGGTGACCGGATGCGGATGCGTAACCAGCAAGAAGGAACTATGCTTTTGCTGGAGCGCGACGACACATAAATGGCCTCAAAAGAGGGCAAATCGCTGGCGAGGCCAGATCAGGCCAAACGAGGCCAAAGCCGAGATGCCCCCTAAACGCCCTTAGATCATTCGATAAAAATGCGCTATGGGACGAGATGAAATACCCTAGATTGCTACCGCTGAATTGGCTGCGCTGAGAACTGCGCGAACGCTTGCGGTGGCAACATCTTCATCGATTCCGCAGGCCCATAAAAATTGCCCTTTGCTTTCGCATTGGAGGTAAGCGGCGGCGCGTGCATCACGCCCTGAGCCCAACGCATGCTCGGTGTAATCGAGGATTTTGAGGTCGAGGCCGAAGCTATCTTCCAAAGTGGTCACAACACTAGAGATTAGGCCGTTGCCGCGCCCGCTCACCGATTGTTCCTCGCCCGCGACTGAGATCGTTCCGGCAAAGATGCGGGTACCGTCAGATGCCCGGCTTTCCTCATAGTTGACCAGCTGAAAATGCTTATCGGCAGTTTGCACATGATAGGTGCGTTTGAAGGCATCCCAAATATCCGCAGCGTTCAATTCACGGCCCATTTCATCAGCAAGGTTCTGCACATGGGAGGAGAAATCTGCCTGCATTTTCTTCGGTAATTTTAGCCCCTGATCCTGCTCTAGCACCCAGGCAAAACCGCCCTTTCCAGATTGCGAGTTAACCCGAATGACCGCTTCATAATCGCGCCCCAAATCGGCCGGATCAATCGGAAGGTATGGCACGCGCCAAGTCTCATCATTTTGCGTTTCAGCGGCGGCAAAGCCTTTCTTGATCGCATCCTGATGGCTGCCGGAAAAGGCGGTAAAGACCAGCTCGCCTCCGTATGGATGCCGCTGATGGACCGGCAATTCATTGCAATATTCCACTGTCTCAATCACCCGGTCAATGTCGGAGAAATCAATTTTAGGATCGACGCCTTGCGTGTACATATTGAGCGCCATGGTCACGAGGCAGCAATTGCCGGTGCGCTCTCCATTGCCGAATAAACATCCCTCAACGCGGTCTGCCCCCGCCATCAATCCCAACTCTGCTGCAGCAACGCCTGTACCGCGATCATTATGTGTGTGCAGCGAGAGAATGGCAGCATCACGGTTGGGTAGATTGCGCGCAAAATATTCGATCTGATCAGCGTAAATATTGGCGGTGGCCGCCTCTACTGTTGCGGGGAGGTTGAGGATAATTGGATGCTCGGGCGTAGGGGCCAGAACCTCCATTACCGCCTCGCAAACAGCAATGCTGAAATCCAATTCTGCGGTAGAGAATGTTTCGGGCGAATATTGGAAATGCCAATCGGTTTCAGGGCGTTTTGCGGCTTCGTCGCGCATGACCTTCGCACCGGCCACAGCGATGTCGCGCACTTCATCTTTGGACATGCGGAAGACAATATCGCGCCATGCGGGCGAGACAGCATTATAAAGGTGGACGATGGCCGAATGCGCGCCAGTAAGGCTGTCAAAACTGGTGCGGATTAAGTCTTCGCGTGATTGCGTGAGCACTTGCACCATCACGTCTTCTGGCACGCGATCAGAACGTACGAGAGAGGAGATGAAGTCAAATTCAGTTGCGCCTGCGCTGGGGAAGCCAACCTCAATTTCCTTTATGCCAATCTCAACCAACAGATCGAAAAAGCGGTTTTTTTTCACCGCATCCATAGGGTCGATAATCGACTGATTGCCGTCACGCAGATCGGTGGAAAGCCATCGCGGCGGCGCAGTGATTGTCTGGCTCGGCCATTGCCGGTTTGGCAAATCAATCTGCGGGAATGGGCGATATTTACGGGAAGGGTCGCGCAACATATTTTGTGGGTTTGTCATGATATTGGCTAAGCTCGCGGCTAAAAATCAGGGATGGTGAATTCTTGGTTCCCTTGAGCGCCCGCACGCGCTTCAATGCACGCCGCGGTTCACGCCCAAGGGCGCGTAAGTCGTAGTAGCAAGGAGCTGAGCTTTTTCATGATCTACACTTTGCCTATTTGCCGCGTGGTTGCAAGCCATTGTGCGCAAACCTGCGGGCATTACGCGATTATCCGCAGGTCGCACTCCTGATCACGCCCATCGCATCGACCTTCACATTAAGGCGCGAGGAAGAGGGCACGGGACTAACATCGGAGCCTGCATCAATAAAGCGCACATCATTGTTAGGCGCAACCGCGGTCAACACTGCCTCGCGAGTGAAGTTATCGGCTTGCCGGCCAAAAAAAGGTGCGACCTTGGGCGATCCACAAACAGGCGTGAGACTGTCTGAGGCGGAAGTCTCCTGCTGCGAAGACGCTTCGTTTCCAGTTATCTGATCGGCAATTGCAACGGGTGTGACCGGAGCCTGCGTTGGTGCAGCGGTTTGATTTTCTCCGCTTCCAATCCTTGCCGCAAATTCATCTACCTCTTGGCTTGCGGGTGAGGGGCCGCGGCCGCAGGCTGCCAATAGAAGGCACAGGCCTAGAACACTAAAGATAGATTTTTCGATCATCTCGCTTTCCCTAGGTTCAGTATCGGCCTTTTGATTGCGTTAGGCCGATAATGCCGATTTCCGGCGCTAACGCCAACGTTCCTTGGGCTTATAATGTCACGGATAATGCGAGCCAAGCTTTGAGAGAAAAGTTTTTTTTGAACTTGGTGAAACCAAATGCGCATTTTCACGAACTAACAAATAACCAAATCAAATTTAGCACGAGATTCCTTGGGGATTAGAGAACATGAAATTCAAGATTATCGCTTTGGCAGTTGCAGCAGTCGTTGCTCCAGTCGCTCTTACAGTTAACGTAAATGCGGCGCCGGTATATGTTGACGATAGCGGAAATAATGTCGCTGTCAGCGGCTATGACGCTGTCAGCTATTTCGAAGGTGACGGCGTCCCCACCAAAGGAACTGCACGTTATAAAGTGAATTATGACGGTGCGATTTGGCACTTTTCCACCCAGGCCAATGCCGATAAATTTAAAGCTGATCCAACCGCCTTTTCGCCGCAATATGGCGGTCATTGTGCATTCGCGATGAGCCGTGGGTATTTGGTACCTGCAGACCCTCTCGCTTATCGGGTGATTGGCAAGAAGCTGTATCTGAACCTCAATAAGAGCGTTCAGGCAACGTGGCTGAAAGACACTGCTGGATTTATTTCGAAAGCAGATGTCGAATGGGCAAAGGTTCAAATGGACCGCCGCAAATAAAGATTTCTAAAATATTTTGAAATTTATAAATGAAACGTAAGTAGTTGTAAAAAGGGAATATAATATGTCTAATAGCAAAAATTTCGCACGTATGTTGATGGTTGCTGGTGGTCTTGCAGTGGCAAGCACTGGTTCAGTTGCCATGGCTCACAATCACGGCTGTGGTGCCGCTCACAGCTGCAGCGCTTGCGCAGCCAAAAAGGCTTGCAACCCATGTGCGGCTAACAAGTGTAACCCATGCGCAGCTAAGAAGTGCAACCCTTGTGCGGCAAATAAGTGCAACCCATGCGCAGCCAAGAAGTGCAACCCTTGTGCGGCTAAGAAGTGCAACCCATGCGCAGCCAAAAAATGTAACCCATGTGCGGCTAATAAGTGCAGCCCACGCTAAACCCTACCTAAGATAGCTTGCTTGTGGCCGAGGTTTGTTTTGTGCAAACCTCGGCCACTTCTATTGGGGCGGTGATTTATGACGAATAGCGAAATGGTAGAGCTGCTTATGAGCAGCACAGAGGCAATGTTTGCAAAGGGCGTTCCTTTGATGAACCACGTTTTGCCCAAGGATGGGGCTGCTGAGATCTGGGAGCATTATCCCGATGGCGATATCGTCAATGGAGAGGCTGGGAGCCGTTTCTTTTACCACTCGCACCCGCCCGGCGAACGAATTGATGGCGAGCATGGCCATTTCCATCTCTTCTTTGCGAAAGAATCGATGCCGAGCGAGGCCAATCCGTTGATACCTGCGCCAGATTTGGAGAAAGACGAAGAACCAAGGGTTGACGTCGTGCATATTGCTGCGCTGTCCATTTCGCTGGAGGGTCTGCCAATGCAATGGTTCACGACCAATCGCTGGGTTACCGATGAGTGGGTCTATCCCGCTGACGATATTATGGCGCAGATTGAACGCTTTGATCTTCGGGGCCAGCAAGGTGACCCGCTGATCAATCAATGGCTAACCGCAATGGTTGGACTGTCTCGAGGCAAAATTGGCCAATTGCTGGCAGAACGCGATGTGCAATTGCGTGCGAAAGATATGACAGGCGAAGACAACGCTGTCGAAATTATGAGCGCGGCTCCGATTAATTTCGAAGAATTGTTTGGATCGGAATAAGTTTCACCAAACCAATGGGTTGATCCTATGGACGCGGCGGAGAACACTCTCCGCCATCGCCAGTCGTACGCGCCAATAGCTCTGCAACATTGTATTTCTCAACCGGTTGAAATGAGTAGCACGGTTTGTATTTGGGATCTTGCGCGATGCATTTAAGCCCGCAAACCTGTGTCGCAGTTTCATCTTGCCAATCGACATGCCAGACACGTCCGCCTGGTGTAGCGACGAAGCCATCAATTTGGTCACCTATATCGGTTTTCAAGTCGAGCAAAGAGGGCGCTTCGCCATCATAATCATCGTTGAAGCTGCCATGGGTATGGAAGGTTGCGATAGGGTGCTGCCCCATGGGTGAAGCCCATGAAAAAGAGCATTCGCTTTCAGAACCCTCATGGATTTCGGAAGCCGATAGTGCGCCGTCATCATCTTCAAATATCAACCCGCAAAACTCGCGATTTTCTTCGAAGCTTCGCGGCTGAATTTCGTCCAAAGTGTTCTTGGCAAAATCGGTCAGTTCAGCGTCCGAAGCGATCACTTCGCGCGCGGGCGCATCATAGAGCACTGCCTTACCAACGATAACCGCCCAAGCGATTGCGCAAAGCGCAAAGGCGAGGGCGGTGTAACGTTTATTGCCGTTTTTGGGACGTTCTTGGTTTCGCATAACGCCTAACAGCGACAGGATTAGTTCTTGGCTTTATCGACCAGTTTGTTCGCGCTTATCCAAGGCATCATGGCACGCAGTTCTGCGCCCGTTTTCTCAATCGGATGCGCTTCAGCAGCTTTGCGTGATGCTTTGAGTTCAGGTTGACCCGCACGGTTGTCGAGAACGAAATCTTTCACGAAACGGCCCGATTGAATGTCGGCCAATACGCGTTTCATTTCAGCCTTGGTCTCATCGGTGATGATGCGCGGGCCGGTTTTAATGTCGCCATATTCCGCTGTGTTGGAGATCGAATAGCGCATGTTGGCAATGCCGCCTTCATACAGCAAATCCACGATCAGCTTGGTTTCGTGCAGGCATTCGAAATAGGCCATTTCAGGGGCGTAACCCGCCTCTGTCAGGGTTTCGAAACCGGCTTGGATCAGGTGAGTAATACCGCCGCACAGAACCGCTTGTTCGCCAAACAGATCGGTTTCGCATTCCTCACGGAAGTTGGTTTCGATGATGCCGCTTCGGCCGCCGCCCACTGCGCTGGCGTAGGAAAGCGCGAGCGCTTTTGCATGGCCATTGCC
>JALZVZ010000006.1 GCA_023299945.1 Altererythrobacter sp.
ATCACATCAACTTCAGTTTGAAGTTCGGAACGTTTGCGCGCGTGAATGGCGATGGAGGCTCGGCTCGAAATGGCATGAACAGCGTTTTCTTCGCCTACTGAATATCGCGGCGCTAAATTTGCGCGTTTTGCCAGATTGAAATGAAATTGCATCACCTCCTCCAACGGCAAATTGGTAACGTAGGTTACAATCCTGATGTTGCACGCCGCCTGCGGATTGCCCGCCGCCTCAATCACGGCACCATCAGGTGCAATGGCAGCTTGCTTGGGCAAGCGAGCAGCCCATATAGCAGAATAATTGAGCCGGTTGGCGCATTCCTTGGCAAAGCCGATACGCGAGGCTCTTTCAGCCGCTGTAAGCGCGCCAGCAAGGCTCGGGAAATCTGTGTTATTATCGCCTTGATCGGGTTTCGGCAGATCGGTGATCTCGCCCCCTTCTAGCAGCAATGAGCGCGTGGCAGTAAGCGCCGCTGCTCGTTGTTCCGGCCCAGTGACGAGTGGCGGAAAGGAGCTGTCGAAGGCCACCGTCAACGCCGCATTCGCTTCATTCTGAGACGCAAGATCGGGATCAACCATCAGCTGATCGCCAAGCGCCTGCTCAACCAAAGGATCGCGCGCATCAACCTCAGCAACTTCCGTCTCGCCGCCATCACATGACGACAATGCGCCAGAAGCGCACAAGGTCAAAGCGAGGAGATACAGCTTTCGCATCAACTGATCTTTAGCCCGCACATGGTTAAGAAGCGCCTTAGAATTGGCTGATTTTTGCATGCAAATTTGAAAGGGATTTCACAGTGTGAAAACGCCCCCTCGCCCGACATCAGGACCGGTGCGAGCGAAGGGACGCCTTCCGCGGCTTGGTGGGAGCCACGCCCGGGCCTTTGGTGGGTTGGCCCAAGTTCAAAATTCTTGATCAGCAGAAACCTGCCTTAACAACCGAGCATTTACGCCGTTCGGCTCCGCTCAATGTGTGACACTTTTATAGCTGAATTTTGATGAACAGAATGCAACAATTCGGCTGAATTACTCATAATTCCGCGTTGATTTGTAAACTAACGCAACACAATCAGTGTATTTACTGAATATACTGTAAACGGCTGTAAACAAATGTTTAAAGATGTTAAGTCTGAACTGCCCAACTAAGGTTTTGACTGGCATGAAAGGGAACAATCTCACTGCCAGCGGCCTGCATGATTCGCGGAACCTCAGTGCCTGTCCTGGTGAGTGTTACCCGCTCAGGACTTACCGGCAGGCCGTAGAATGCTGGGCCATGGAGCGAGGCAAAGCCTTCAAACTTATCGAGCGCGCCTTCATCGTCGAAAACCGCCAAGTAGCTTTCCAAAGCATATGGCGCGTTGAAGATACCCGCGCAGCCGCAATCACTTTCCTTATCCTCGCGCCGGTGCGGGGCGCTGTCTGTTCCCAAGAAAAATTTGGGAGAACCTGAGGTCGCCGCCGCTCTTAAGGCCAGTCGGTGTTCCTCGCGCTTTGCTACGGGCAGACAATAAGCATGGGGCTGAATGCCACCAACCAGCATAGCATTGCGGTTGAAATGAAGATGCTGCGGGGTAATCGTGGCGGCTACATTGTCTGGCGACGCCATAACAAAATCGACGGCATCACTTGTGGTGATATGTTCGAAAATCACTTTGAGCTTTGGAAAATCGGCCACAATGCTGCGCAAATGCCGTTCGATAAATTCTGCTTCGCGGTCGAACACATCAATGTCGTGATCGGTGACTTCGCCATGGATGCAAAGCACGATACCGGCCTTCTCCATCGCATCCAGCACAGGATAGAGATTGTGTACATTGGATACACCGTGGGCGGAATTGGTCGTGGCGTTTGCCGGATAAAGCTTGGCGGCGGTGAACACGCCCTGCTCTGCCCCGCGCACCAAATCCGCAGCATCGGTTGTATCGGTTAAATAGCAGGTCATTAGCGGCGTAAAATCCACACCCTGCGGCACAGCGGCCAAAATCCGTTCGCGATAGGCTTCAGCACTCGCCGTATTAGTGACCGGCGGCGACAAATTGGGCATCACAATTGCGCGGCCAAATTGGCGAGCAGTATATTGCGTCACATCGCGCAGCATATCGCCATCGCGCAAGTGAACGTGCCAATCATCGGGGCGAGCAATTGTTAGTGTGTCAGTCATTGCCATTGTCCTAGCCAGCCCAGCGCGCTCTTTCCAGTCTCGATTCCCCCGCTTATGGCAAGCCTTATGACGACTATCGGATTTCTTGCTTGCGAAACGACGCTGCCCGCTTCTGGAGAACGACGCGGTGATGCGTTTGAACATGATCTCGAGGTCGCCGCGATTGAGCCTGCCATGCGCGAGGCCGGCTTCGCATTCAAAGTGATCGACTGGCGCGCGCCGCTGGAAGAATTTCAGGGCATTGGGCCGGTCTTACTGGGAACGGCGTGGGATTATCAGGATCACCCGCAGGAATTTCTCAGCAAACTGGCCCAGTTGGAAGCGGCAGGTATTCTGGTCTGCAATCCTGCTGAGGTCGTCCGGTGGAATATGACCAAAACCTATTTGCGCGAATTGGCACAGCGCGGTGCGGCAACGATCCCAACTCTTTGGCTGGAGGATGCAAGCTACAAAGATGTGCAGGCCGCAATGGATAATTTCGGTGCAGACTGTGTTGTGGTCAAACGGCAAGTAGGGGCCGGTGCACTTGGCCAGCACCGCTTTTCACGGGATTCGATGCCAGAGGCGGGCTGGTCACTAGGTCATGCGGCGATGATCCAACCATTCCTGTCGCAAATAGCAAGCGACGGCGAATTGTCCTGCATCTTTATCGACGGCGCATTCTCCCATGCCTTGCTGAAACGCGCAGCCAAGGGGGATTACCGCATTCAATCGCTTTATGGTGGATATGAAGAGCGGATCGCTCCTGATGCGCATGATATCGAAGCGGCACGCACTATCCTCTCGCTTTTACCGTTCAAGCCGCCGCTTTACGCCCGCATCGATATGGTTCGCAGCGATGCAGGTGAATTATTGCTTATGGAAGCGGAGATGATCGAACCCTATCTCTACCCAGAACAAGGCCCTAACTTGGGCGCAAACCTTGCCGCCGCAATCACCAAGAGAGTATCATCCATATGACTGCCAATTGTCTAACATCCCGTGCGATTATCCGC
>JALZVZ010000007.1 GCA_023299945.1 Altererythrobacter sp.
TGCTCGCCTGCCAGAATGACGCTGTGATCGCCTGCCACACTGCCCCCGCGAAGGCTCGCAAAGCCGATGTCGCCTTGCTTGCGCGCGCCGGTCATCCCGTCGCGTCCGCTATCCATATGGCTGGCCAGATCAATTCCGCGTCCGCGCGCTGCCGCCTCACCCAGCAATTTGGCTGTGCCTGATGGCGCATCGACCTTATGCTTGTGGTGCATTTCGAGGATTTCTAAATCCCAATCATCGCCCAGCTTCGCCGCTGCGATTTCAACCAATGCGGCCAGCAGATTGACGCCGAGCGAGGTGTTGCCCGTTTGCAGAACGGCATGGTGGCCCGCCGATGCCTCAATCGCGGTAAAGTGCTTATCCTCCAGGCCAGTCGTGCCGATCAAGATCGGGATACCCGCTCCGCGCGCCGCGCTAAGGTTTGCCGCCAATGCAGCTGGTGCAGAAAAGTCGATCAAGCAGTCAGACTGCGCCGCCAATTCATCTGGCGAGCCGCCCTGATCAATGCCGCCAGACAGCGTGTGCCCCGCCGCTTCAATCGCCTCTGCCAGTGCCGCGCCCATCCGGCCTTTGCTGCCAATTATTCCCAACCGTGCCATGTGTCCCTCGCAAACTGTGTTCAGCCGCCCGTGCAAACACATGGCGCGCGCCGGTAACGGTCAAGTGATGCTTGTCAAAATACAGCGGTTTTCCGCTTGCGACAATCTGTGTCTGCCCCTCGTGCATCAGCGCCTTTGAAACATCAACAATTTCCGCGCCAGCAGCACGCCATTTCGGATAGTTGCGAGTGAACCATCCCGATCGTGTTGCGATGTCTTCAGGCGTTGCGGTCGGCGCATCTGCGCCGCGCATGGCAAGGCGGCGCGGAACGGGCGTGGGTTGGACCGGCACAGGCCCGATCAGCACCACGTGCTTATTCATAAGCTTTAGCCGCTCGATGGTCTTGGTAAGCGATGCCGCAACGCCGCCTTTGCGGTAATGCTCTTGACCCCAAAATCCGGCCAAATAGATGGTTTCAATGGCTGGAGTTTGGCTGATCTCGCGCATGACTGCGTCATTCCAAAGGCTGCAATCTGGCTCGCGTTCAGCGGCATATTGCAATGCTGGCACACAGCTGCCCATCGTGCGTTGGACTATTGCTTCGCCGCGCGCGCCATATTGCTCGCCCAAAACCCAGCCCAGTTCGACCCCGTGGCTATCGCCCCAGATCATTGCAGATGGGTCTGTGCCTGCACCCAAAGTGCAGTCAGCAGGCAGTGGCGCTATGTTGGAGACTAGGCATTGATCCCGAATGGGGCTGATGTCGGACACAGCGGCTGCATATTGGTTGATCTCATCAGAAAAACGATTGTTCCAACTGCCAAGCGAAATCAAAAGCAGCGCAATTGATCCCAGTGCGGCCGTGCCGCCGGCACTCCATATCCAAATGCGCTTGGCGGAAAATCGCTCGGTGCTGCGAAATGGCTGTTCGATCCAATTCAAGCTTGCCCAGGCAATAGCAATTGAAAGGGCGATTATGCCCGCTGATTGCGGCAAAGATAATGGTGCATCTTGCGCATATTCGACCATGACGATTAGCGGCCAATGCCACAAATAGAGCGAATAGCTCATCAGACCGATCCACACTGGACCCTTCATCGAAAGGAGCGTTCCCACCGTAGTTCGGGGCGCATAAGCAATTAGAAAGACCGTGCCAAGGACGGGCGGCAATGCAGCCAATCCTGGGAAAGTGGTTTGGCTATCGTAAAGCAGAACAGCGCCCATAATTCCGGCAAAGCCTAGCCAGCACAGCGCCTCGCGCAGCCAGCGAGCCTGAATATTGGGCGGCCGGCCCAATGCTAGAAGCGAGCCAGCCAACATTTCCCATGCGCGCGTCGGTAGCATGTAAAAGGCAAAACCATCTGCGTCGGACTGCTTCAATATGGCCCAGATCAAACTTACCAAGGCAGCGGCTGCGACCAAACGCCAGCGCCGATGGCTAGGCAGGCGGGTGGCCAAAATCAGGAGCAGGGGCAGGCCAATGTAAAACTGCTCCTCAACCCCAAGCGACCATGTGTGAAGCAGCGGCATGGTGTCAGCAGCGGTTTGGAAATAGCTGACCTGCGTAAACAGATAGACATTCGCAAGGAAGCCCATTGCAGCTAAGGCGGATCGCGGCACGGCTTCAAAATCGCCCGGGATGAAAAGAATGCTGGCGGCAATGAGAACAATTGCGATCATGGCAAATAGGGCTGGCAGAATGCGCCTCGCGCGCCTTTCGTAAAAGCGCAGGATTGCAAATGTTCCGCGATCCAGCTCGCGCGCAATAATGCCGGTAATTAGATATCCTGAGATGACGAAAAAGACGTCGACCCCGACATAGCCGCCGCTAAAATAGGGCACGCCAGCATGGTAGACAAGCACTGCTAAAACGGCGAACGCGCGCAGCCCATCAATATCGGGTCGGTAGCCAATCATTGGCTGAGAGACAGAAGATGCAGTCATCGTGACTTGCCCCTTAACCAAAAGTGGTCAACATAATGTTCTCATGGATAAAAATAGCAAGATTGTGATCCTAACCGGTGCGGGGATAAGCGCAGAGAGCGGGATTGATACTTTTCGATCCGAAGGCGGCCTTTGGGAACAGCACAAGGTTGAAGATGTCGCAACGCCAGAAGGGTTCGCGCGCGATCCCGATTTAGTGCTGGGCTTTTATGATATGCGGCGCGAGGCTTTGGCAAAGGTAGAGCCCAATGCAGCCCACCGCGCGCTGGCGCAGTTGATTGCAGGTCATTCCGGCAAAGTGCTGCTCGTCACCCAAAATGTTGATGATCTGCATGAAAGAGCGGGAGCGAAAAATGTGCTGCACATGCATGGTGAGCTGAAGAGCGCATTGTGTCAGGCATGCGAAATGCGCAGCGCGTGGGAAGGTCCGGCGCTGTTATCGCGTCCGCCGTGCCCCGTTTGCAAAGCACCTATGCTGCGCCCCGACGTCGTTTGGTTTGGCGAAATGCCTTATGAGATGGAGCGGATTTATGCCGCTATCCGTTCCGCCGATCTGTTCGTCAGCATTGGCACTTCGGGTGCAGTTTATCCCGCTGCCGGTTTTGTGCGCGATGCAAAGGACTGCGGCGCAGCGACGCTGGAGCTCAATCTGGAAGCCTCCGATGGTTCGGCATGGTTTGATGAAAGCCGCTTGGGCAAAGCGAGCGAACTAGTGCCGCAATGGGTGGATGAGATTTTGCGTTCCTAGTCCGACGCAGGGGCGGGGATAGGCGCAAGTCCATAATGCGGAGCTGATGGTTTTTTTCTGCACATTATATGCCGCCCACAGCCAAGCGATTTTTCTGTAGCAACTTGGACACATCTCTGTATACGCAATGTTACGTTATCACATTATAAACCTCTCTTGCCTGGAAGACTCATCATATCATGAAAAAACTCCACCTTTCTGCTTCAAGCGTTGCAGTCGCGCTTGCTCTGGTTAGCGGGCTGGCCGCTGCGCCCGCTTTTGCTCAAGAAACCGGTAATGATGGTGATTCCGATGAACAAAGCACTGACCCCCATGACCGCGGCAATATTTTGGTCAGCGCTGATGCGCTTGAAAACCTCGACTTCATCGCTGGACAAGATGTCTTGGACCTTGATGACATTCAGCAAAATTTGAATGGCCAATTGGGCGAAGTTTTGTCCAAAGTCCCTGGCGTCTCAGCGACCAGCTTCTCGCCCGGAGCTTCTCGTCCGATCTTGCGCGGCCAAGATGGCGAGCGAGTGCGCATTTTGATCGATGGGCTGGGTACAGCCGATGTTGGCAATACATCAGCTGATCACGCAACAACGATTGACCCGCTCACGGTGGAGCGCATTGAAGTGCTGCGCGGGCCGACTGCATTGCTGTTCGGAAGCCAAGCGATTGGCGGCGTGGTCAATGTAATTGATCGCCGTATTCCGATTTCTGTGCCCAAAGGTGGCCTTTACGTCGAAGGCATTACTGCCTTTGACACGGCGAGTAATCTGCGCAGCGGCGGTGTCTCTTTGGATGCAGCTTTAAGCGATACTTTCGTGGTTCATGTCGATGGTTCTTTTCGTGAAACCGATGACCTTGAAATTCCTGGCTTTCAGCTCAGCGATGACCTGCGCGCAGACCTGCTAGGTGATGCAGCTGAAGAAGAAGCCGAAGGTGAATTTGAAGAAGCAGAGGAGCTTCGCGAAGCGGCTGAACAATCTGGCTTCCTGCCCAATAGCGCGACGGAAACTTGGACTGTCAGCGGCGGGTTCGGCGTGTTCCTCGGGGAATCAAGCTTTGGCGCTTCGGTAAGTTATTACGACACGGCTTACGGGCTTGTTGGCAACCCCGAAGGAGGCCATCATGGAGAGGAAGGCGGCGAAGAGGAAGAGGAGGAAGGCGAAGAAACCGTCTCGATCGGCCTAGAGCAGCTGCGCTTGGACCTGCGCGGTGATATTGCATTGGGCGATGGCTTCTTCTCTCGTTTAAAACTGCGTGGCGGCTATTCCGATTACACCCACACCGAGTTTGAAGGCGCTGAAGTCGGCACAGTCTTCGACACTGAAACTATAGAAGCGCGCGCAGAGCTCGTGCAGACGGGCGGCGGCGTTATTGGAGCACAGTTCACCTCGCGGGACTTTGCAGCGGTCGGTGAAGAAGCTTTCGTAGCGCCCAATGAAACAACCCAATTTGCGGTCTTCACAGTGCAAGAATTTGAGCTGGGCGCTACTGAAATCGAAGCAGCTGGCCGCTATGAAAACGTGTCGGTTGACTCCGATACATTGAATGTTGACCGCAGTTTTGACCTGTTTTCAGGCGCGCTTTCGATTGTGTCTGCAGGGGATGACGGCGACGGCGCCCGTTTTGGCGCAACTGCATCCTATTCTGAGCGGGCACCTGCGGGCGAAGAATTGTTCGCCAACGGCCCGCATATTGCGACCCAGATATTTGAGATCGGTGATCCAAATCTCACCAAGGAAAGCGCTTGGGGGCTCGAAACATTCGTGCGGGCTGACCTTGGTCAGGCTAACTTCAAAGCTTCGGTCTATTATCAATCGTTCAGCGACTATATTTATCTCTCGCCCACCGGCGGTGAAGAAGATGAGTTGCCTGTTTTTGAATTCCTTCAAAATGACGCTAACTTCTTTGGCTTTGAAGCTGCGTTAGAATTACCTTTGGTGGAGAATGATAATTTCACGCTCGGGGCTGATCTGCGCGCGTCGTACGTGGATGCGTCACTGAGCGGCGACACAGACGAAAACAATGTTCCGCGTATCCCCCCTGTCAGCTTGCTGGGCGCGCTTGATGCAGATTTTGATGCGTTTAATGTGCGCGGCGAGATTGAGTGGTTTGGTGCGCAAAATGATGTAGCCGAATTCGAGACCACGACGGAGAGCTTCTCTTTCGTGAATCTTTACCTCTCGTGGCGTCCGATCGCGGATAACCAGAATATCGTGTTGCAATTGGCAGGTGAAAATCTGTTCGATACGACTGGCCGCCGCCACACGAGCTTTACAAAAGAGTTCGTGCCTTTGTCGGGCCGCAATGTCCGTGCGAGCCTTCGCTTCGGATTTTAACCGCGTGCGCTTTGCTTAGAAGACAAAACCAAAGGGGGAGACGGCGCAATCCGGCTCCCCCTTTTGCATTAATTCTCAGCAGCGAATTTGATGTCGGCATGCTCTTGAAGGCGGTCAACCAAAGCCTCGCCCAAGAATGATCCCGGTGTACCAATGCCGCCCGCCGCATCGCTGTGCAGCAAAGCAATGCCAGTTTCGGTGATCATCCGGCTGGTTGAACCGTAACCCGGATCATATTTGCCTTTGACGCCGTATTGGATCGACTCACCGTCCGCAGTCTCGCCCACGAACATCGCATCGTAAAAGCCGTTCTCGCGCTCTTCTTTCGTCGGGCCTTCGCCGGGCTTAGGCAGTTTTGCGGTCGGGTCACCAAAGCCGGGATTGGCCTGCATAGCCTTGGCGATTTTTTCGCCTTCCTCGCCCGGGCCAGTCAGCACCATTTCGTCATATTGGAAGTCTTCGCCATAAGGGTGCCCGCGCAAGAAATTGGTGCGGTGGATCGTCTTGGTGTTGATGACCGCCATCACGAAAGGCGCTGCCCAGCTGCCCAACTTTTCATCGAATGCAGCGGTGTCGCCGTCCGGCTGCTCTGGACCTTCAAAGCCTTCTGCCAGCGAGAATGGGTTCTTCAATACAGGGATAAGGCTGTGGTCTTTGCCAACCGCCTCCATTGTTGCGCCCATACTAGCCACGGTTCCGCCCGATGGGCCACCCGCCATGCCGCGCATGCGGCCTTTGACGCGGGTTGCTGGTTTGCCGAAACGTGCCTGCGCTTCTTTTTGCAGCATCAAAACGCCCAAATCAAACGGAATGGAATCAAAGCCAGAGGAGAAGCAAATCCGTGCGCCCGATGCCTTAGCCGCATCAGAATATTTGCCGATCATCTGATACATCCACGCCGGTTCGCCTGACAAATCGGCATAATCTGTGCCGCTTTCCGCGCAGGCTTTGACCATGGGCTCACCATACAAAGTGTAGGGGCCAACCGTGGTAAGCACGACACGGGTGCGCTCGCACATCGCGGTGAGGCTGGCGGGATCGCTGGCGTCGGCAACCACCAAAGGCGTGTCGGCGGGCGCGCCGATCTCATCGCGCACTGCGGCGAGCTTTTCTTCGCTGCGCCCAGCCATCGCCCATTTGGGTGCGTCATCACGGTTGCTATAATGTTGATCGAGATATTCCGCTACCAGGCGACCAGTATAGCCCGATGCGCCATAGATGATGATGTCAAATTCAGTCTCAGCCATTAGGTTGTCCTTTGCATAAAAAGTATGAGCTGACACATGGGGTGGTCAGCCCGCAGAGTCAAAAGCAGGTTCGGAATTGGATGAAAATTTGCGGGTTTGATCCATATCAAATCAATGGTTGCGCAAGTCGCGATAGCGGTTGCACCAAGCCGCTCTGAGACTTACAGAACCTGCCTTGCAGGAGAATATGCATGCGTACAGTATCACAAGAAAAAATGGCGATTGTAAAATCAACAGCACCGGCGCTGGAAAAGCACGGTGTTGAGATTACCACAGCAATGTATGCGCGCCTTTTCCAAGATGCAGAAATCAAGAAAATGTTTGATGATGCAGCGCAAGAAAGCGGCGAACAGCCGCGCAAATTGGCCGCAGCAATTCTGGCCTATTCCAAAAATATCGACAAGCTGGCGAACCTTGGTTCAGCGGTCAATAAGATGGTCGCGCGCCATGTTGAAACGGGCGTCCAAGCGGAACATTACCCGTATGTGGCAGAGGCGCTACTGCCAGCCATTCGCGATGTGCTGGGCGCGGATGTGGCGACCGATACCGTGCTTGATGCATGGGGCGATGCCTATTGGATGCTGGCCGATATTTTGATCGCCGCTGAAACGGAGGCGCGCGCCGCCTAAGCGTAACTCTTAGCCCAGAGTGACAGGCACGCGCGGCAATACGCCGGTTTGGCTGGAGATCGCCAGCAGCTTTCCATCTTCGCTAAAGTGACGCGCATCGCCGTGGGCAACGCCGCGGTCAAAGGCCGACATTTGCGTGACGGATAGCACCCAGCCATGTTTCGCAGGCTGGATAAAGCGCAAGGTCGCATCCAGACTGGACCCTGCATGAGCGCGGGGATGTGCACCGAGGAAAAAGTCGGAAATAATTGCCAGTTGGCAAGCATCAATATCAAACCCACCAAGCGGGCGAACCCATGTCGCTTCTAATCCGTTTTCATGATCTTCAAAGGCGGTGCGGCGCTCATATTGCCCAATCAAATTAGCGGGCGAGGCGTTCATATCAACCGGCTTAATCGAGCATTCCTCAGGCGGCGGCGCCTCTGGCATTTTTGCAAAAATCTGTTGCTCTGACGGCTCCCGCGCGCCCACGGCGGCCAGCACGCTTTGCACCAGCATTTCGCCGCGAAACACCGCGACATTCCATTGCCCAATTGACCGCCCGCCGCCGCGCTGTTCGCAGCGTATGGTCAGTTCTTCGGCGCGCTGTGTGGGCACGAGGAATTGGATCGTTGCCCACAATAGCGGCTGCTGCGTGCACACTTCCAGCGCGTCTATCGCGGCGGCCATTGCCACGCCGCCCATTACATGGCCCGCGCCATCGGGGCCAACGGTGGCTGGCGGGGTTACCATCAGCGTGAACTCATCTTCGCGGTTCGCTGGAACCACGCGCCAATAAGGATATTCCGCGATGCTCATCTGTTAAGAATTATAACTTCGGCAGCGTGACGCCGCGCTGGCCCATATATTTGCCTGCACGGTCAGCATAGGTCGTCTCGCAAGGCTCATTGCCTTTGAGGAACAGGAATTGGCACGCACCTTCATTGGCGTATATTTTCGCAGGCAGCGGTGTGGTGTTGGAAAATTCCAGTGTCACATGACCTTCCCAGCCCGGCTCAAGCGGGGTGACATTCACAATAATCCCGCAGCGCGCATAGGTCGATTTGCCAAGGCAGATCACCAGCACATCTTTCGGAATGCGGAAATATTCGACCGTGCGGGCCAGTGCAAAGGAATTGGGCGGAATGATGCAGCAATCGGTTTCGCGATCGACGAAGTTTTTCGGATCAAATTCCTTGGGGTCGATGATGCTGCTATCGACGTTGGTGAAGATCTTAAATTCAGGCGCAACCCGCGCGTCATAACCATAAGAACTAAGCCCGTATGAGATGCAGCCATCGCGGCGCTGGGCCTCAACAAACGGCTCGATCATGCCAGTTGATTGAGCCTGCTCGCGTATCCATTTGTCTGAAAGTATTGCCATGGCTGCACGATTCCGGAAGCAGCCGAGTCGGGCAAGGCGGCGGGAAAACTAATCCCCGAAATCGCGCATTATAACTTCTTCGCACCCAGCTTCGGATTGAGACCAGCTACATGGTTGAGCCACTTCTTTGGGCGGCGCAGCATCTTTTCTGGATAGCTCACTTTGAGGCCGACAATCTGCGCCACTTTGCCGACGAAATGAATGCAATTGCGCGTGTCGAGGTCGTAATATTTGCCCGGTGCATCGCGCCATTTTTTCATCTCTGCTACGATCCGGTAATATTGCGCATCGCTGATGGTGAGGGTGAAGTGCTTATTGGTTTTTTTAAGGTATTTCGGCTTTTCAATTGAGATATCATGCACCACCGGCCCGCGCAGGATAGCGGGCGACACATTCTTCGCGGTGAAGCCGTAATTCTCGCTGATTTTGCGGCCATTGCTTTCCAGTTCGCCCGACAGTGCGATGAAAGTGTGAGGGTAACGGCCGAACATGACCGAGCCATTGAAGCTGTGAAATGTCACTTGAACATCGGCCATCGCTGGCGTGGTCCAAGCAGACGCAAGCAGCGCGGCAAGCAAGGTTAGAAAACGTGTCATGGCTGCAGTTTACTGGGCTTTTCTCAGCTTGCCTAGCCACCTGCAAGCAGGCTGGCATTTCCGCCCGCGGCTGTGGTGTCTGTGCATGTGACCCGCTCTGTCGCAAATCGCGCGACATAATGCGGGCCGCCTGCCTTGGGGCCAGTTCCTGACAACCCTTCACCGCCAAATGGCTGGCTTTCCACCACCGCGCCGATCTGGTTGCGATTGACGTAGAGATTGCCGACTTTCGCGCGGCGCTCAACCAAAGCCCGCGTGGCGGCAATGCGCGAATGCAGTCCAAGCGTTAGGCCGTATTTTTGGGCGTTGATATCCTCGACCACTTCCGCAAGGTCTTCGGCCTTGAACCGCGCGACATGCAGGATCGGGCCAAATTGTTCGGCATCCAAATCTGCAATCGAACCGATTTCAATGATTGTCGGCGCGACGAAAGTGCCTTGCGCTGTTTCGTTTGGAAGCCCGCATTGGATCACGCGGTTACCCTTTGCGCGCATGGAGGCAATATGCACCTCCAGCCCAGCCTTAGCCTCTGAATCAATCACGGGGCCAACATCTGTTGCCAAGTCTGCCGGATCGCCGATTGTCAGCGCGGCGAACCCGCCTTCGATCATCGTAAGCATGGGTTCTGCAATATCTTCTTGCAGGTAAAGGACGCGCAAAGCGGAGCAACGCTGGCCCGCGCTTTGAAACGCGCTGGCCACAACGTCGCGCACGACCTGTTCTGGCAAAGCGCTGGAATCTACGATCATCGCATTCAGCCCGCCGGTCTCTGCAATCAGGGTTGCAATTGGGCCATCGCGCATCGCCAGGCTGCGGTTGATTGCGCGTGCAGTACTGGTTGATCCGGTGAAGGCTACGCCGCAAATATCGCGATGCGCTGTCAGCGCCGCGCCCACTGCACCGTCGCCCGGGATCAGCTGAAGCACTTCTTCAGGGATGCCTGCATCATGG
>JALZVZ010000008.1 GCA_023299945.1 Altererythrobacter sp.
CTACCGCTCATTGAAGAAAACGAAAGCTATGTGATTGGCTACGGACCGGTTGATCAACCGATCGCGACTTGGTCTGCGGCCCAACCATTGATCACATTCGATAGCACCACCATCACAGATCTGATTGGCAAGCAATCAGGCAGTGCCTTTTGGGTGCAGCAATCCGGCACTTATGGCCTCTCGCCTGCGACATTTATTGCAGCGCTCAATGACGCGAACCAGGAGCATTTATGACACAACCAATCCACTTTACCTCACAAACACCGCGCTTTGCATTGCCTCTATTATTCGCCGGTCAGGCTCAGAAAGAATTCTTCTATAATGAAGCGCAATCCTTGATCGATGCAATGCTTCATCTAGCGGTCGAAGGTGTTTCTCAAATTCCGCCATCCAATCCCGAGAACGGGCGATGCTGGATCATTGACCTATCCCCTCAAGGTGATTGGATCGGCAAGGAAAATTCAATCGCTCTTCGAATGCCGGACGGATGGAAATTTCTGCCTGCATGCAGCGGCATGTCAGCCTTTGACAAAAGTTCGGGGCAAAGGTTCTTTTTTGATGAGGCATGGCAAACTGCCAGTGAACCAGCCACCCTCCAAGGGGGCAACACGGTTGATTCGGAAGCGCGTATTGCGATCGCAGCTTTGGTGGAAGCACTTCGCCACCTCGGAGCATTCCCAAGAATTTGAGAGGAAATAGACCACCTTTCGAGCCTCAATTTTAGTCGGTAATATCTTGTTATCTAGCGGTTTCATCACGAAATCCGCAAAATAGAGACTTTATTGCCACAGTATATGGACATTGCCTGCTTGCCACCCCGCGACTGAATAGTTAGACACGCGTCACGTAATTTCAGTCCGCTAGAAGGGGAATATAATAATGCGTAAACTCGTCATAGGAATGGCGATGGCTTCGACGGCACTTACAACGCCAGCTCTTGCACGCGACAACGAGTGGTATGTCGGTGTTGAAGCTGGTGCAATGCTCGTCGAAGACATTAGCCTAGATGTAAACGATGTGTCGAATGATGCACAAGTCGATCATGACACCGGTTATGATATTGGCGGTGTTGTAGGTCACGATTTCGGAGCCTTCCGGTTGGAAGCCGAAACTGCTTATAAGTCAGCGGATCTTGATCAGGCTTCCGCCGGTTCACAAGGTTTGGCGGGTGCAACAGGCCTGCGCACAGTTGCAACCAATGCTCCGGCACAAGGCGACACGAGCGTATTGAGCTTCATGGTCAACGGCCTTTTCGACTTTGGTGATGACGATGGTCTTCAAGCCTTCGCTGGTGCTGGTATCGGTGTGGCTCGGGTTGACCTCCAAGGGACCGTCAATACCAACGGCCCAGGAGCGTTTGATGACTCTGACACTGGTCTGGCTTGGCAGTTACTTGGCGGCGTTCGCGCCCCAATCAGCGACAGCTTCGACATTGGTTTGAAATATCGCTATTTCAATGCTCCAAATATTGAAATCTTGGACCCACAAGGCGTAGGTCTTGAAGGAGATTTCTCGTCGCACTCGATCCTTGGCTCGATCATTTACAACTTTGGCGGCGAAGCACCACCACCACCTCCTCCTCCGCCACCTCCACCGCCACCACCGCCACCTCCGCCGCCTCCACCGCCACCGCCTCCGCCACCTGCGGCAGTGTGTAACACAGGCCCTTACATCGTGTTCTTCGACTGGGATCAGTCGGACATAACTCCAGAAGCAGCAACGATTCTGGACAACGCAGTAAGCGCATATGCGGATTGCGGCATGGCGACTGTAATGCTTGCCGGTCACGCTGACCGTTCAGGCTCTGCTACTTACAACGTGGGCCTATCCCAACGTCGTAACACAGCGGTTCGCGGTTACCTTGGCGGCCGCGGTATTCCCGACGGTCGGATTGCTAGCGAAGCATTCGGCGAATCGCAGAACCGTGTTCCTACTGGAGACGGTGTACGCGAACTTCAAAACCGTCGCGTGGAAGTGACTTACGGCCCTGGTTCGGGTATATAAGTTCCGCTTTGAGCGAATTTCATGAGGGGTCGGAGCAATCCGGCCCCTTTTGTTTTGTCCAGTGATTGTGAAGAAGGGAAAGCCTTATGAAGTTTCGAATTGTTCTAGGGGCACTAACCCTATTCAGCCTTACAGGTTGCGCGCCAGCTTATGAGGAGAATGATCAAGCAGCATCTGCCAAGACTGTTGCAGAGCCTATCGCTACTGGACCTATGATTGATGCTGATGGTGACAGCGTAGGCCTTGCATCCATTGTAGAGCTTGATGGCGTATTGGCGCTTAACCTTTCACTTTCTAGCATGCCTGCTGGGGAGAAAGCGCTCCACCTGCATACGACTGGCGCCTGTGATGGGCCGGACTTCAAGAGCGCAGGAGGTCATTTAAACCCTCAGTCAGTTTCGCATGGGAAAATGAGCGAAACAGGGCCGCATTTGGGTGACTTTCCAAACATCACCATCGCTCAAGATGGATTAACTGAGCTTTCATTGCCTATCGATGGCACTCCAAAAAACATTCTGGGCCACATCTTTGACATAGATGGAACAGCCGTAATGATCCATGCCGGACCGGATGACTATTTATCCGATCCCGCAGGAGCCGCTGGTCCACGCATTGCATGCGGGATCTTATCTAAAGTCTAGCAGTCATTCCGTGCGAGCCATGGGTTCGCCTGCAGCAGTTGCCCGCTCCACCACCGTCGCATTTGCCTTCGGAACAAGCCGAATGGCCTCGATGATAAACGCCAGACCGAATGGAGTGATGCGGAGAGTTGAAAGCACCCCAACGCCCGCGTCAGTGTCATTTTTGGCGGATCAATGACCCGCAATATTGGGGTCAAGTGCCAAGCTGACCAAAGCCGTCGCTAGGAAGAGCGTTGCAGTTGCGTCTCCATGCATCCGAGGTAGCGCTAGCGCCTGACTGCTTTCCTCAGCTGCACCCAGACCAGAAGCTGCCAAGGCCCCCACAATCACCTTGAAGATGAAGAACAAAGTTCCAACTTTCGATTGTATCCTGCGCCACTGCAAATGGTACCGGGCTGAGCAATACGAATAGGACAACCCAAAGTCATAAGGCGAATGCGCTTCCAACCGTCAGCGAGCGCTCACAGCGGAATTGCAAATTACGCGTAAAAAATTGCGAAGGCCGTCGCATAGAGGAAGCCCAGATGCTTTAGACAGGTACCTCTTGCTGGCCAGCGTTAGTCGTCACTTCACTCTCAGGTGCTGACATAATGCGATCTCTCCCATGCGCCCATTTAGGCTGCGTATCGCGTGCCATCATCAAGCTTTGCCTCTGCAAAACCCTTCTGCCGCAAACGGCAGGAATCGCATTGACCGCAAGCCAACCCCTCTTGCGTGGGATCATAGCAAGACCAACTCCAAGCCGGATCGAGCCCCAATCGGTGACACTCGATTGCGATGTCAGCTTTTGACATGTGCTGCAACGGCGCATGAATGGTGAAGGGCGATCCGTTCACCCCAGCTTTCGTACCAAGGCGCGCCGTCTCAGCGAAATGTTCAATAAATTCCGGGCGGCAATCAGGATAACCTGAGTAATCAAGCGCATTAACCCCGATGAAAATGTCTTGCGCGCCCGATGCCTCCGCACAAGCAACAGTAAGCGATAGAAAGAGCAAATTGCGAGCAGGCACATAAGTGACAGGAATGTCCTCACCGACACCTGACTTCGGCACCGCAATATCATCGGTCAGCGCTGAGCCGCCAAATTGCCGCAGATCCATATCGATATTGGCATGACGCCGCGCTCCGATTTGCTCGGCAATGAAAGCTGCTGCGTCCAATTCACGTACATGCCGCTGGCCGTAATTTACTGTCAGCGCAACGACATCAAAGCCCCGCTCCTTTGCAAGAGCCGCGCTGACCATGGAGTCGAGCCCGCCTGAGAGAAGCACAATTGCGGCCGGCCGATCTGATGATGTATGATTCATGGTGGAGCGATTTGCACACTTTGCCGCCCTGACGCAATCGTTGGTAAGCTTTAACTGCAGCTTCCTGTACGACGCGCCTCCGCTTTCAATTGAAACGGACTACCTGCTGCGATCCCTTGGCTTTCAATCTGAACAAGCGATGATGTCTCGCGCCTAATGCTTGTGCGCCCATAGCCGTTGCCGGGGCACGTATATTGCACTGTCACCGCTTGCGCACCATCCTCAACTACATAGCGGCTACAATTGCTAGCGTTGTGGCGTAGCTTGATCAATTCCCTACCATCGCGCACGCAGATCTTGCGCTCCGCACCACCGCGAGTGCGCAAAGTCCATTCGCCCTTAGTCAGATTATTCAGCATAGTAAGACTGCCGGCTTGCGCAGCGATAGGCGCAGCGAAAAATACGCCAAAGCCAGCAGCAGCGATTAACGCGCCGCATAGCCAAATGCTGGGTCGCTGATGTGGCATTCTTTCCATTTCAAAACTATACTCTATTAGGCAGCCAAATAATGGCACTTCTGCGGTAAACCGTTCCTGAACAGAGATAGATTGTTATATTGATAGCATAAACTCGCGGGAACAGAAGGCGCAGTCGACCACAATCGCGCCTTTTTCGTTCCGCATCGCATCTTGCTCGTTAGCTGGGAAGCGTCCGACTAGTGCCTCATAATGCTCCGAAGTGCAGCGGCATCCTTTGGACAAAAGCGCGCCCGGCTGGATCCTGACCTCTTCTTCTTCATGGAACAATCGCCACACCAAAGCCTCCATCGAGAGGCTAGGGTCGACCAACTCTTCATGACCCATTGTGGCTGCGATAACCGCGACATGCTCCCAATCTTGATGATCTAGCCGAACATGCAATCGCTCGCGCCCCTGTTCGCCATCTGCAAGGTGTTGAACCAGAAAACCAGCAGCTACGCAGCTCTGATCATTGGATTGAATAGCTACGCTGACCTGCGTTGGAATTTGCTCTGATTGCACAAAATAAGCTTCACACGCCTTCGCCAAGGTTTCCCCTTCGAGCGGGACGATACCTTGATAGCGCTGACCTTTGTCGGTCTCAAATGTGATCGCCAAATAACCTTTGCCGAACAAGGCTGCCAAAGAAGGATTAGCGCCCAAGTCAACAAGTGCGGCCTCGTCAAAATCGGCATATCCGCGCATCTGGCCATCGCGGTAGTCGCACACGAGCAATCTCACAGGCCCGCCTTTAGTTTGGGCCTGCATCGTCATTTGGGCACCATCGCCTTTGAGCAAGCCCCCCATTAGCGCGCTGATAACTAGGGCTTCGGCCAACAAATGCTTAATCGGCGCTGGATAATTATGCGCAGACAGTACCGCCTCGCACAATCCATCCAGCCGCACCACTCGGCCGCGAGCATTGCGCGCGGGCAAGGTAAAGCCAAGCAATTGGTCAGTGAAGATTTCCGGTTTTGTAGCCATAGCGCGCTATATGGGGCCGATCTTGCAAAGGGTAAGGGGCAGCACCAAAGCATCCGTGCGAATTGCCCGCTTAACCGAGCAAGCCCATACTCCACAACAGCACTGATTTTTGTGCATGAATGCGGTTCTCCGCCTCGTCAAAGACGACAGACTGCGCGCTTTCAAAGACATCTTCGCTTACTTCGTCACCTACATGGGCAGGCAGGCAATGCAGGAAGATTGCATCATCTTTAGCCGCGCTCATCAGGCCCGCGTTCACCTGGTAAGGCATCATCGCGGCGCGCTTGTCCGTCGCATCAGCCTGTCCCATCGAAATCCAAGTGTCGGTAACCAATACATCTGCGCCAAAGGCTGCGGCCTGCGCATTTTGCGTTAGCGTCACTTGAGCACCGCCAGTGCGCGCCATTTCGACAAATTCAGCATCGGGTTCATAGCCTTTTGGTGTTGCCACGCGGACGTTAAATTTGAACAATCCTGCCGCCTCCAAAATGGAATGCAGGACATTATTGCCATCCCCAAACCAAGCAACCTCAAGCCCGGGAAGCGGCTTTTTATGCTCAATCATTGTGAGCAAGTCGGCCACGATCTGGCATGGGTGCGAACGATCAGTCAGCCCATTGATCACCGGCACATGGGCATATTTTGCCATTTCCTCAATCTTGGCATGATCATCAGTGCGGATCATGATGGCATCGGCCATCCGGCTCAGCACGCGCGCAGTGTCCGCGATGCTCTCGCCGCGCCCCAGCTGGCTTGTGCCGCTATCAAGGATCAGCGCGCTTCCGCCCAATTGCCGCATAGCAATGTCAAAACTGACGCGGGTTCTGGTCGAGCTTTTCTCAAAAATCATCGCCAGCACGCAGCCATCCAACGGCTTGTCGGCATCAGCCTTGCCCTTAGGCCAACCCGCGCGTGCAGCCTTTCGGTCGATCGCATCGCTGACCATTGCTGCAATAGCATCGCCGCCCGCATCGCTGAGGTCGAGAAAGTTCTGAACGGCTGGCGCCAAATCAAGTGCGTTTTTGCTCATCACGCAGCTTCTGGCACAGTGTAACTGGCAGCGCCGGCGGATAGTTTTTCAAAAAACTCGTCAATCTCTGCATCGCCAATCACAAGCGGAGGCAGAACGCGCAAAGTGTTATCGCCCGCTGCCACCATCATGAGTTGGTGATTGTCGCGCAAATGCACGAAGAAAGGCCGGCTCTCGACCTTCATCTTAATGCCCAGCATCAAACCCTTGCCCCGCACCAGTTCGAACAGGTCAGGGTAATTGCCAAAGAACTGCTCCAAGCGGGTACGGATAGTCTCCCCCTTGGCCGAAACACTGGCGAGAAATGCCTCATTGGCAACCGCATCCAAAACCGCATTGCCCGCCGCCATCGCCAGCGGATTGCCGCCATAGGTGGAACCATGCGTGCCAAAGACCATGCCGCGCGCAGCCTTTTCGGTCGCCAGACAAGCGCCCAATGGGAAGCCGCCGCCAATACCCTTTGCGCTGGCGAGAATATCGGGGTTTACGCCGTAATGTTCATGCGCAAACATTTTGCCGGTGCGTGCCATACCGCATTGAACCTCATCCAAGACCAGCATCAGATCATGCTCATCAGCTAGTGCGCGCAAGCCACTCATAAACTCTTGAGAGGCCGGGCGGATACCGCCCTCGCCTTGGATCGGTTCCACAAGGAAGCCTGCGGTCTTGTCAGTGATCAGTGCCTTGGCGGCCTCCAGATCATCAAATTCGCAATATTTGAAACCATCCAGCAAAGGCGCAAAGCCGTGGTGCATCTTGGTTTGATTGGACGCGCTAATCGTCGCCATTGTCCGCCCGTGAAATGCATTTGTGAAAGTAATCAACTCACTACGCTGCGTATTGCCTTCATGTTGGTGATAGACCCGCGCGCATTTGATCGCCGTTTCCACCGCCTCTGCGCCGGAATTGGAGAAAAAGACCGTATCTGCAAAAGTGTGATCAACCAGGCGCTGCGCTAAAACTTCACCCTGCGGGCTGCCATACATGTTCGACACATGCATCAATTCAGCCGCTTGTTTCTGGATCGCACCGATCAGGCCTTCATGCGAATGGCCGAGCAAGTTCACCGCGATACCGCTGGCAAAATCGAGATAGCGCGTGCCATCCTCATCGATCAGGTGGCAATGCTCGCCGCGAACCGGACGTACGCCGCAACGCGGGTAAACGGGCATAAGCGGAGTGATCGACATGGATTGAATCCTTTGCAAAAATACTTCTGAATTTCAGAATGAAAAATGGCGACCCTTTTGACAAGAGCCGCCATCTATTTCGTTTCTAGGGCCGCTCTATGTGGAGGTCAAACGGCCGCTGAAAGTGCAATCGGGTTAGCTTTGAACAGGCACCAGATTGACAGCCGAGTGCTTGCCTCGTCGGTCAACTTCAAGGTCGAATTCAAACTTCTCGCCCTCATTAATGGCTGTCAGACCAGATTTTTCAACTGCGCTGATATGCACAAAAGCATCCGGCTGGCCATCATCACGCACGAGGAAGCCAAAGCCTTTCATCGCGTTGAAGAATTTGACTGTTCCGGTTGCCTTGTCGCCGGTAAGTTCGCGCTGCGGAGGCGCTTCGCTGCGCTCCTCCACGGCAATAACTTCGCCCACAACTTGCAAATCTTGAGCGGACACTTTGCCGCCGCGATCAACCAGATTGAATTCCAGATCTTGACCCTCGGCCAGACCGGACAGGCCCGCGCGTTCAACTGCGCTAATGTGCACAAACACATCCTCGCCGCCGCCTTCTTGAGCGACAAAGCCGAAGCCTTTTTCTTTGTTGAAGAACTTCACAGTGCCTTTACCAGTGCCAACAACTTGCGCGGGCATGCGATTGAAACCGCCGCCTCCGCCTGCACCGCCACCAGCGCCGCCGCCTGGACCACGACTTGCGCCGCCGCCACTGAAGCGATCACCGCCTCCGCCACCTGGTCCGCCGCGGTTACCACCGCCGCTGTAACGGTCTCCGCCGCCACCGCCGCCAAAATTATCGCGCGGAGGGAAATTATCGCCTCCGCCGCCAAATGGATCGAAGCTATCTTCACCAAATCCGTCGCGCTTATCCTTGCCCCGGCGGCGCCCTCTATCGTAACCCATAATTCACTTCGTACCTTGTCACATCGCTTCAAAACTATTGGACAAAACCGATCAGCGACATACCGGCCTTGAACGATAAGACACTGTAAAATACTAGCGCTCATCGAATTGCCTTGGCAATATAGCTCAAAATCGCCGCGCAAGCGAGTTATTTAACACATTGCATCAGGACGTGCGGTCATTGTGACATTTTCGCCAGACTTACCGCTTGCCTTGGACAAGCAGCCAAATGCGCGGTACCCCTCGGAGAATTAAGAAGTAATACGGCAATAAGGACCCCATCATGAGTGATTTTCGTAGGCTTTCAGAGACTATGCTCGCCAGCCCGCAGATAGGGCCAGATGAGGTCACCCAAGCTGCAGATCAAGGCGTGAAACTCATTGTAAACAACAGACCCGATGGCGAATCGCCCGATGAGCCGCAGGGTGCCGAAATCGAGGCAGCCGCCAACGCTGCTGGCATTGATTATCTCTCCATTCCCATTGGCCAATCAGGCTTCAGCCTGCCGCAAGTCGATGCTTTGGTCCAGGCGATCCAAACGGCAGGCGGTCCAGTGCTAGGCTATTGCCGGTCGGGCACACGCTCCACATTACTATGGTCACTTGCGCGCGCAAAAATGGGCGATGCACCGGATGCCATTGCAGCAGCAGCGGGCGCTGCAGGCTATGATATCACACCAGTGCGCCCCACCGTAGATATGTTGGCAGGCGAGGCGTCAGGCGACACTTAAGCTCGCCAATTACTTGCGGTAATCCAGCGGCGGCTCACGGTCGCCCAGCAATGATTTATAGGTATAATTGGGGCCGCGCGCAGCATCAAACTCGGCCTTTGCTGCCTCGCGCAAGCCGGGATTGGTGAACAATTCCACTGCCATCAGCGTCATAGCCTTTGCGGCCAATTGTGTGCCCTTATGCCCGATTGAGTGCCCGCTAGCAGCAACCGCTTGCCACGTATGTGCGCTGGTTCCTGGTACCCAAGTCGCGGTACTAACGCCGACAGTAGGGGTTGCCCAAGACACATCGCCAACATCGGTTGAGCCATAGCCAAGGCTCTTGCCATAGGCTCCAATTTTGCCAGCATCATCAAGCGGCTTGGCCGCTGTGCCCAAACTCTTTTGTATCTCAGCGGCCCAAGCGCGCTCCTCTGCATTATACTGCACTCCGCCCAATTGCGTCAGCTTGGCATGCATCACTTTTTGCAGGGATTCGTTGACCAGCAACGGGTTGTTGCCGTGGATGACCTCCCATTCCACCGAAGTGCCTGTGCCCTGCGCTGCGCCCTTTGCCGCCGCCTCCAGCCGCGCCCAAATCGCATCGACACCGTCCGGATCGGGATGGCGCACATAGTAAAAACTCTCAGCAAAATCGGGGACGACATTGGGCGCAATGCCGCCGCTGGTGACGACATAATGCATGCGCGCATCTTGCGGCATATGTTCGTGCAGCATGTTGGCCATCATATTCATCGCCTCAACCCCATCGAGGGCCGAACGGCCACGTTCGGGCGCACCTGCAGCATGGGCAGAAACACCCGTGAAACGAAATTTGGCAGAGCGATTGGCAAGGCTGGTGCGCGCCGCCGCGCCATTTTCATCATCGGCATGCCAGTGGATTGCAATATCGACGTCTTTGAACATTCCTGAACGGGTCATATAGACCTTGCCCGAACCGCCCTCTTCTGCCGGTGTCCCATACAGACGAACACGGCCCGGCATGCCGGTTTTCTCAAGCCAACGTTTTACTGCAATGGCGGCTGTTATTGATCCCGCCGCAAACAGATTGTGCCCGCAAGCATGGCCTGCGTGCTTATCTGCCACTTGCTCCCGCGATGCGCTGGCAGATTGATTGATGCCCGGCAATGCGTCCATTTCAGCAAGGATCGCGATCACTGGGCCGCCGCTCCCCCACTCGCCGACAAATGCAGTGGGAATGTCCGCAATGCCCGTTTTGATCGTGAAACCCTCACCCGCCAATTCCTCTTGCATCAGGCCGGTGGAGCGCGTTTCCAAATAGCCCAGCTCTGCCCAATCCCACAATTGCTGAGCGATGCGCTGCGTGCGCTCTTCCTGCGCCTCAACCTCTGCAACCGGATCAAAAGTTTCAGATTGGGCAGACAAAGGCGCAGCGATCACAGCAGCGCAAGTAACAGCAAGACGGGCAATCAATTTCATGGAACAAAACTCCTTTGATGCGCGCAAGCTTGCCGCAAAGCTGCGCCCGTGCCAAGTTTGAACCGATGGAAATTCCCTTTGCTCTTATCCAATTTGCCGGATCACTGGCTGCGATATTCGCTGTGGCGGGTCTAGCGGTGTGGCTTGGGCTGGGCCGTGATGCACGTCTTGCCAGTGACGCCGAAGCGCATGATTGGGCAGAGCAAGTCGCGCAGGGCTTTGCTGCTGAAACAGTGGCCATTGGGGCCGATGGCAAGGCCGCTTTGCTGCGCGATACATCAGGACAAATCATGCTGCTCAAACAGCACGGCGGGCATTTTGCGGGGCGGGTTCTGGACGGAAAAAGCAGCGCAAAGACGTTAGAAGATACCATCACAGTCGACAGCGCAGAGCGCCGCTTTGGTGCAGTCACGCTGCGGATCAAAAGCGCAGACGATTGGGCAAAGGCGATTTGTGCGTTAAAGGGTCAAGACAATGCCTGACCTTGCACCATCTTTCTCTCCCACCCAATATGCCGTGCCGCTGTTTGTCATCGCGATACTGATCGAGATGGCGTGGTCACGAATGCGCAACCCAGAGGCCTATGAGCCAAACGACACGCTGGTCAGCCTCGCCTTTGGGCTTGGTTCAACCGTGGCGGGCGGATTGCTAGGCGGATTTTCGCTGGCCGTGTTTATCGCAGCCTATGAATACCGGATCTTCGATTTCGGTGAACAATGGTGGAGCGTTTGGTGGGCTTGGCCGCTCGTATTCGTGCTGGATGACCTCAAATATTATTGGGTCCACCGCGCAGGCCATAGGATACGCTGGTTTTGGGCCGCCCATGTGAACCACCATTCCAGCCAGCATTACAATCTATCGACTGCGCTTAGGCAAAGCTGGACCGGCTCGCTGACATTTGGCTTTCTCTTTGCCCTGCCGCTGGTGCTGCTCGGCTTTCATCCCGGAATGATTGCCATCGCGGGCGGGTTCAATTTGATCTATCAGTTCTGGATTCACACAGAGGCCATTGACCGCATGCCGCGCTGGTTCGAGGCGATGATGAACACGCCCAGCCACCACCGCGTGCACCACGCCACCAATCCGCGCTATCTTGATCGCAATTATGCCGGTGTCTTTATCATCTGGGACAAGATGTTTGGAACGTTTGAAGCAGAGACCCATGAAGAGCGCATCCGTTACGGCATCATCAAACAGCTTGGCAGTTTTAACCTGATTTGGGCTGTCCTGCATGAATGGATTGGCATGGCGCAGGATATATGGAGAGCGCCGTGGCAGCACAAATTATCCTACCTTTTGCGCGAGCCGGGTTGGAGCCACGACGGCAGCCGCGAAACCTCCGATATGATCCGCGCGCGTTGGCGCTCTTGCCAGTCGGTTGGAGAGGCGCCAAATTCAGTTGTTGAAAACAACGCAATTGCGCATTCCTCAGAGCCTGCCTAGCATCGCCCCTTCAATCGGAGAGTGAGCATGGACGAGTTTGATTATGTAGTCATCGGCGGCGGCAGCGCAGGCAGCGCAGTCACCGGACGCTTGGCTGAAGATGGCCGATCCTCTGTATGCTTGCTGGAGGCTGGCGGCCGCAACAATGGCGTTCGCGTGCGCACGCCGGGCCTGTTTCCCTTCCTACCCGAGAGCGCCAATTACAAATTTGAAACCGTTCCACAAAAAGGCCTGAATGGCCGGATCGGATACCAGCCGCGCGGGCGCGGCCTTGGCGGTTCCAGCGCGATCAATGCCATGGTCTATATTCGCGGCAATGCGTGGGATTATGACAATTGGGCCGGCGCGCTGGGCTGCGATGGCTGGGCTTATGATGACGTGCTGCCCTATTTCAAACAATCAGAAGGCAATGTTCGTGGCGGCGATGATTTCCACGGCGGTGACGGCCCGTTGGGTGTTGCCGATCAGCTATGGCCCAACCCGACCAGCAAAGCCTTTGTCGAAAGCGCAGCATCGCTGCAATTGACCCGCAATGATGATTTCAATGACGGGAGCCAAGCAGGGTTTGGCATTTATCAAGTCACCCAACGTGATGGTGAGCGTTGCACCGCCAGCCGCGCCTATGTGGAGCCATTGCGCGGCCGTGCCAATCTCGACATTCGCACCGGCGCTTTGGTCGAAAAATTGGTGATCGAGAATGGCCGCGTGACAGGCGTTGCGATTCAGAGAGGCGGCAAATCAGAAATCGTACGTGCAAGACACGGCGTTGTTCTGTCAGCTGGCGCGTTCAATTCCCCTCAAATCCTGATGCTGTCGGGCATTGGCCCTGGCGAACACTTGTCTGAGCACGGCATTGATGTGGCTCTCGACAAGCCATCGGTTGGTAACGATCTGCAAGACCATATCGACTATGTATCCGGCTGGGGAACTGCCTCAACCGATCCCATTGGTGACAGTCTGACCGGCACTTGGCGTATGGCCAAAGCGATTATCGAGCACCGCTTCAAAAAGACCGGCATTATGACCACGCCCTATGCTGAGGCTGGCGGGTTCTGGTCGGTTATGCCCGATGCGCCCGCGCCCGATGTGCAATGGCATTTTGTGCCCGCCGTGCTGGAAGATCATGGCCGCGAGAAAGTGAAGGGCCATGGCTTTTCATTGCATGCCTGCGTGCTCCGCCCTGAAAGCCGGGGCACTGTTCGCTTGAACACAAATGCGGCTGGCGATGCGCCAAGGATTGATCCCAATTTCCTCGATGATGAGCGCGATTTGGCGGTACTGCGCGCAGGCATCCGCCTCTCGCACCGGATCGCTGAGGCGCCGCCTTTGGCCGATTATGCGCCCACCGACCGGCACCCGTTTGACTTTAACGATGATGCTGCGCTGAACGCGATGATCCGCCAGCGTGCCGACACGGTCTATCATCCTGTGGGCACCTGCCGCATGGGCAGCGATGATGCCAGCGTGGTCGATACCAAGCTGAAGGCACGCGGCATTGAGGGGCTATGGATTGCCGATGCCAGCGTGATGCCAAAGATTGTAAGCGGCAACACCAATGCGCCGAGCATTATGATCGGCGAACGCTGCGCTGAATTTGTAAAAGCAGATTTGTGAGCGCGAAGTACGATACAATTGGCGTAAATTATTCTGACTTGCGCCAGCCAGATCCACGAATTGCGGCTGTAATCGCAGATGCTTTGGGAGAAGCTTCAACTGTATTGAACGTAGGCGCAGGGGCAGGATCTTACGAACCTGATGGGCGCGCTGTCACAGCGGTTGAGCCATCTTCCGAAATGATCCGTCAACGACGAAATGATTGCGCAACTGTCATTCAAGGCAACGCTGAAGAGTTGCCATTTGACGACGGCCATTTTGATGCTTCGATGGCTGTCCTGACAATCCACCATTGGCATGATCAAAAAGCCGGAATGCAAGAAATACGCAGGGTTACAAAAGGTCCAGTGGTTTTGCTGACCTTTGATCCGGCAAGCCGCCCATGGCTCACCGACTATTTGCCCGAATTGGCCGAGCTGGATCACAAACAAATGCCTGTGATGTCAGATTATGAAGAGTGGCTTGGCCCAGTTGCCATCACCCCAATTCCAATCCCTCATGATTGCATAGACGGCTTTTTGTA
>JALZVZ010000009.1 GCA_023299945.1 Altererythrobacter sp.
TTAATGGCGAAGGCCATTCCTTCTCCAAACCGGAAAATGAGCAGGCTTGGTATGATGCGCTGGATGCGTTTTTGGCGGAGCATAATCCTGCGGATCTGGCTGGCGAGGTTGCTGTGAAGGCTGAAGCTGCGGCGGAGTAGGGTTGCTTGCTCTGCGTGTTTTTGTTTTGCGCAAACGCGTCCGCGTTCGCGATGTCCTCGCTCATGTGAGCTGACAATCGCATCGCTGCGGGCGGGGGCCTAAGTTCTTTGGCGCCCTTGCGGTCGGCTGGTCGCCGACCGAGCTCTGCGAGCAAGGCTATAGGGTTTCACCAAGGGTCTGGGCGCTCCCCCCGCTAACTCCCACCCTCCGCGCAGCTCCTCCGCACCAGCCCCTATCTAAAAACTCCCCCAATAAATTCCCCACACCCCCTTGTCGCGGCGCGCAGGGGCGCTACCTTTACCCGTGATATGAAAGAGCTGTTCAACCATAGCGCCACAACGCATGCCATGACCGTGCGCGTTGCCGTCAATTTCCTGCCGGAGCAATCGCATCCAGAGGCGGGCAAGTGGTTTTGGGTTTATCATATCCGGTTGGAAAATGGCTCTCACGAAACATTGAAGCTCAAGACCCGTCATTGGCGCATTACCGATGCGCGCGGCATGGTGAACCATGTCGATGGCGAGGGCGTGGTGGGCGAGCAGCCCGTGCTGAAACCGGGCGACACCCATGACTATGTCTCCGGCTGCCCGCTGACAACGCCGCATGGTTCGATGGAGGGGTTCTACACCTTCACTAGAGAAGACGGCGAACCGGTTGAAGTGCGCATTCCGTTCTTCCCGCTCGCGGCGCCTGTTACGGCTGATAAGTAACGCGGGCGCTTACGCGCTTGCTCCTATAGGCTCGGCGCATTACATCACTGTCTTATATGAAACGCACCCACCTGCCTTTGAACGCCTTGCGCGTCTATGATGCTGCTGCGCGGCACTTGTCCTTCACGCGTGCCGCTGATGAGCTGGCCGTGACGCCAGCTGCCGTCGGTCAGCAAATCCGCGCATTGGAGGATCATCTGGGCGTGGTTCTGTTCCGCCGCACGTCCAAGGGGCTTGAGCTGACACCAGAGGGCACATCGGGGCTAGAGGGCTTGCGCGAGGGGTTCTTGCGGTTTGAGGAAAGCGTGCAGGCGATGCAGGCGGGGCAGGCGTCTGACCGTTACACCATCGCGGCACCGCGCGAATTTTACGCGCAATGGCTATCGGCGCGGTTGGCGGATTATCAGGCGAAAAACCCTGACGTGCAGTTCCATCTGGTCGCCAATGAAAACGCGGACTTTACTGAGGCAAACTTGGATTTGGCGATCCGGCTGGTTGACGGTCCGGGCGAGCTGGAGGGGTTGCAATTGGCCCCTGCTGAGCGGGTGATTGTGGCGGCTCCTGATGCACCGGAAACATGGATTGAATGGCCCGGCGCGAGCTTGCCAGAAGGCGCTGCGGCGCAGATCAAAGCGGGCAATCCGGGGCAGGCTTTAAGCTCCGCAATTGCAGGCATGGGGCGCACGGTATTGCCGGGGCCCTTGGTGGCAGAGGCGATTGCAGCTGGGCGTTTGGAAGTGCTGGACGGGCCGAATGAGAGCCACCGCGCCTATTGGCTCCTCGCACCGCTGCCGCAGTGGCGCCAGAAGAAGGTGAAGGCGCTCGTTAGCCACCTCACCGATGCGTGAGATTACGCCTTTAACGACCACACGTTTCCGCCTTCGCGCGCTTCAGCGCTCTGATGCCGCCGCTTTGCTGCCGACGCTTAGCGATGATGCGCAATGCCTCTATCTCACGCGGCCAGCGTTTGCCGATGAGGAGGAGCTTTGGGGCTGGCTCGCGGATCCCGCTTGGAACGGACGCAGCTGGATCGCGGTGGATGATAGTGGAGGGGTCGCGGGGCGGTTCGTCGCTTTCCCAGCGCATGAGGATGGCGTCGAGGAAATCGGCTATATCACCTGCGCAGACCGGCAGGGGGAGGGCATCGCACGCGAATGCACCACTGCGCTGATCGACCACCTGTTTGCAGCTGATGGCGCGCGCAAGCTGACCGCAGAGGTGGACACGCGCAATGCGGCGTCTGTGGCTCTGCTAGAGCGGCTGGGCTTCACAAAAGAGGCGCATTTCCGCGAACATGAAACCACCCATGCCGGGCTGTGCGATGTGTATATGTATGGGCTGCTGAAAGCTGAGTGGGGCACGGCAAACTAACCGCGTCCCTCGCGCGCCTCTGCCTCCACGATTAGGCGCATTTCCTCAATCTTGGCATCCAAACTGGCGCGCATCCGCGCTATGGCCTCTGGGGTGCTGGCAGCTGCGCGCTGATGCTCAGCATAGTCGCGCATCACCCGCTCATACACCGGATGACCCGGGCCGATATTGGCACCGCGGTCATAACGCTGGGGCAGCCGCGCCCGCAGGAAAAACATCACGAGCCGCTCATCATGGCGCCGCTCTGTTGCCACGATTTCTCCGCCAGACACGATATGGCGCGTATCGCCTTCGATGGCGCGGGCGAGCGCGCAATCCTCCAGCCGCGATACTCCGCGATCAATCGCGGCGGCCCATGC
>JALZVZ010000010.1 GCA_023299945.1 Altererythrobacter sp.
ATTGCGCATTGATAGATGTTGTCTTCGCGCTGCGACGCAACAAACGCCGCATAACCACCGTAAGACCAACCGTAGAAGGCAACCCGGTCTGGATCGACGAGGCCTTGCTCAATCAAATACAGCGCACCGTCGTCCTTATCATCCTGCATAGCTAGACCATGTTCGCCATAGCCTGCATCAAAGTGGGCTTTGCCCCAACCGGTTGAGATACGGTTTTGCGGATATAGAACCATATAGCCATTGTTGGCGAGCATTTGCCCAATTTCATTATAGCCTTGAACTGCATTCACGTGAGGCCCGCCGTGATGCTGAACGACCAATGGGAATGGGCCCTCACCTTTGGGTGTCGTCAAATAGGCGGGGATCATCATCCCGTCACGGGCCTTGTAGCGGATGTATTTCACATCAGACAATTGATCAGGACTTACCAGTGGATTGCGGCTTCCCAATTTGGCCATCTTGCCGTTTTGGACCAGCCAATACGAACCCGGATCACGCGGACCGCTATTGGTAACAACCATCGTATTACCATCACGCGACCGGCTCGAGATGCTCAACTGGTGCGCATTAGGAATCTGCTTCTCAAGCGCTTCATGAAGCGCCTTTTCTTCCTCATCAAACCAATGGCGTTCGCGCTTGGCACCTGGGTATGTGGCAGAGACCAGCTTATTATTGCCCGGGATCGAGTGCGTTTGAACACCCATTACATCGGAATCTTTAGCCTGGAACATCTTCTCGCCAAATTGGCCAGTGTTGAAATCGAACTTCCACAGTGCCGCTTTGTCTTCGCCGTTGCGGTTATCGATAATATAACCGGTATTCGGATCATCTGCCGAAATCCCGGCTAGCCCCTGAAATCCGCCTAGAACCCGGTAAAGATTCTCATGCTCATCTAGGTCAAATTCCTCGCCAAATTGTGTCCAAGATCCCTCTCCAGGGCGTCGGAAATAGTAGCGAAGCGTGTTTGTTTGGCTGTCAAAACCCTCCGCATAACGCGGGTTTCCGTCAGTATCGAACCGAAGGTTTGAATATTTCTCATTGCCCTTAATCACCAAGCGCCTGCTGCCGCTGGTCAGATCAAATTTATAGTAAGAACGTGGGCGAAACGCTGCGAAAGGATCCTTACCACTTGTATCTGGAATAGCGTTGCCTGAACCAATTAGGATTTCATTGGGCTCATTAGGCAAAGTACCTTCAATTCCAAAATTGCCATCGACCGCTGAGAACTTGTTCTTTTCAAGGTTGTAGAAATATGTCTTGTAGCTGCGGTGGTCTTCTTCGGGGCGCGTCACGCGCTTGCGCACTTCTTTCCAAGCCGAGCCGACAATGTGATTATCACTAACCCAACTCGCTGTGATGATTTCCATTGGATCAGCAGCCAATGTGCGCAAAGGTTTCGACAAATCGTCAGTCTTAAACACTTGCAATAGATAGTCGCCCTCTCGGCTATCAACCTTGTGAACGAGCAAATGCTTGCCGTCGGGTGAAACCTGCACGGCATTCACAACATTACGCAATGCCCAGACGTCGACCGGAACAGTTTGCGCAGCCGGCGTGGTTTGCGCGCCGACAATGGAGGCGCTTAGGCCTAGGACCGACACGCCTAAAGCGGCGGCTGCTAAGGGGGTTTTGAATAGTTTCATGTTCCAACTTTCAAGCAGAATTGCGAATGTTTCGATTAAACCAAAAAAACGGCCCCATCACAAGAGTGAGGGGCCGTTCTTTTTTCAATCTAAAGTGATAGCCCCTTTAAAAGGAGTATTGGATGGAAGCGAAGAACTCACGTCCGTCATAATCGTAGCCCCCACCGATGATGGTGTTCGAGATACTTAGGACCTCGCCGCCATCAACCAGCGGTGGTGCGGTGTTAAAGATGTTGTCGACACCGGCAATCAAAGTGAAGTCGCCAGTGCGGTAGCGGACCGATGCAGTATGGTAGAAAATTTCATCTGCAAAACCGACATCGCGGCAGAACACACCATCGCCGGCAACGACGCCATCTGCAACGAAGGCACCAGTCACAGGATCGTTGGTGCCGGAGCCATTGCCCAAGCAAGTGTTGCTGGTAAAGCCGGTAGGCAAGCCATCGGGACCACGGCCAAACGCATCACTGAACTCGTCGATACCAAGAGCATCCTGTTCAACCGGGCCGGTGTAATTAACCTGCCAGGTGAAGCGGAAATCGCTTACATCAGCAGTCATCGTTGCGAACCCGGTCCAACGAGGCAAGAATGGTTCACCAGCATCTTCATCAAACGTTTCACTGCCATCGTCACCGATGAATAGCGAGCTCCGTTCGATCAAGTGGTTAGCCCGCACATTGAGTGACAGACCAACTTGCTCGCCAAACAGGTTCACATCCCGGCTCACAGTGCCGTTAAGATCAAGACCGCGAACGGTCTCTTCGTTCAGGTTGATAAAGCCAGAGAAGACATCGCTGACCAGCTGTGCACCAAGCGTATCGGTACTGATACGATCACAGAAAATGCTGCGCTGGCCGTCATCACGTGCGAAGCAATCATTGAGGATGAACTGCGTGTTCGGTTCAACAATCGATTGTTCGAGTTGGATATCGTAATATGTAAAGCCCAACGCAACGTCGAACTCACCAATGGTCTCTTCGTATGAGAAGCCAGCGGTTAGCGAAGTCGAGGTCTCAGGATCAATGTCGAGCGTGCCACCTGACGTAACTTCAACACTAGTCTGCTGGATCGGAGCCAGCGATTGACCCGTCGTCGGATCAACTGTCAAACCAACTGTGAAGGGGTCGCGCCCTTCGCGTTGGCAATTGGCAATGATCGTTTGGTCACGATTGTCTTGAGCCGGATCAAACACACCATTCACCGCATCAAAAGCCGCATCTGGAACCGCGCACGGGTCAATAACCGTTTGGAAACCGGATTGGTTGGCAAGGAAGTTCTCACGCAGGTTTGGTGCACGGAATGATGTACCATAGGTGAAGCGCAACAGAAGCGGCGATACCGGACGCCAACCACCCTGAATTTGGTAGGTGCCGTTTGTTCCGTAGAACTCATGGTTCGTGACACGTCCCGCAAGACGTAAATCCAGAGATTCGACGAATTTTTCGCCTGCAATCAGCGGGATATCAACCTCGCCATAGCCTTCCCAAAGATCGGCGCTACCAACAGCGCCGCTATCGTTGAAGAAACCGAAGAACAAGCCGTTAGAAGCGACAAAATTCGGGTCCGAATTGATCGAATCTTGGCGGAACTCACCACCAACAACGAGACCGACTGGACCAGCAGGAAGGTCAAACAAGTCACCAGTGACAAACGCCGACAACAAGGTCTGCTCAATTTTAGTGTCAAAATCGCGGACACCAAACAGATAGTCACGCTCTGCCTGTGTTTCGAAATCACCAATTGCAACACCCAACAAGCTCGGGGCGAAAAGGTTAGCAGCAACACAGCCTTCAATAAGATCAGGAGCAGCCAGATCAGGATTTGCTAGAGCCGAAGTATCGCAAGGAGCAATCGAAGGTGCATTGCCAACAATCTGAGACACAAGACCTGTGCCGAACTGGACATTTTGATCGTAATCATCAGCAATACCATCGCCGTTATTATCGACGATCCCGTCACCATCAAAGTCTTGCGTTGGGTCAATACCGATTGAGAGTGCAAGGCGATCCTCACGGATACCAAGAACCCGCGACGCACCGTCTGCACGCGAGTAGGTCCCGGCTACTTCAAAGGTCCAACTTGGGCCGATGAAGGGCAGATCACCGCGTACGCCCAAGGTTGCGCGAAACTGTTCTTGGGTGATGTCTGTATTGTTGCGGTCACCAAGCACGCTGAAGATCGGCAACACGGGAAGTGTGCCAAACGCTCCAAGACCAGTACCGAATGTCGCATCTTGTGCAGCGCGGCAATCGACCCCATTCGCATTCGCTGGGTTACATGGGTTGAACGGGTTGTCATCAGGCACAAACGGGAAAATCTGCGCATTGAATTCGGTATCTGCGTTAATTTCTGCGCGGCTATAAAGCGCCTCGAAAAACGGAGTTATGTTCGCCTCACCAGGGAAAGTATATTCACCATAGGCCAACACATTGATCAGCTCTTGCCGGCTCAGGAATGTGGCGTCCCGATTAACCTGATCATCCGAGTTAAGGTTTTGATTGTTGAGGAAGTCAACGTCTCGAATGCCATCACCGTCACCATCAACAGGCGAACCAGCGAAGAAAGACTCGTTGAAACCTGGAATACCGGAGTTGCCCGGACCGTCGGTGAAGTAGATCGATCCAACAGTCGTGAATGGAACGAAAATCCGGCCCGAGAAACCTTGCTGCGCGCATTCACTGGCCGAGGTAGTAATTGCACCACCGCTTTGCGCCAGCGCGTTGACTTGTTGATCAATACCCAGCGTGCGGATCTCACCATCCTGCGTGACTTCGCGTTGCGTTGTACAACCGGAGAAAAAGTCTCGGTCACCAATACGGACTTGGTCGCGGACATCATACTCTGCACCAATACCGAAGAAGCCGCGGTCATTGTTCACACCCCACGCAGCACTAACCGTGTAATCTTCACCGGCTCCGTCTGGGTTAATCTCACCGCGTCCGAAAAGCTCAAGACCATCAAAGTCCTTGCGCAGAATGACGTTCACAACGCCTGCTACGGCGTCGGAACCGTAGACTGACGATGCACCGTCCGTCAGGACCTCAAAACGATCAACCAGTGAGCCCGGGATAAGGTTCAACGATGGCGCAGTAGGCGCACCCTCAACACCGGATGGAGCAAGACGACGACCATTCAAAAGGAGAAGGTTACGGTCAGCACCCAAACCACGAAGGTTCAAAGTCGCCGAACCCGGGCCGTTATCAAGAACAAAGCCCTGGAACGTTGCGTCAATCTGCTGACCCGCAGCAGCGGTTGAACGCTGAAGAATTTGGGACGGATCAAAAGCACCAACCTCACGTTGCTGCACACCCGAGATCACCTGAAGCGGCGAGATCGAAGTGTATGTGTCGCGCTTAATCCGCGAACCGGTAACCGTAATGGAACCGGCAGGGGCGGCTGCTTCTTCGCCGTCCTCGGTTATATCAACCTGCTCTTCATCTTCCTCAGCCGGAACGTCAGCGTCCTGGGCTAGCGTTGGAACAGCAGTTACCATCGCAATCGCCGAAGCGGAAAATGCGAGGCCTTTAATAACATTAATACGTGTCTTATTCATGATTACTCCAGTCATGATCACAGATTTGCGAAGACCCAATCCCAAGCCATTTTCGTCAAGCTGCGATTCCCCTCGCAACCTGAAATGGGATTAAAATATGGATTGAGCCCCAACCCTGACTCGCGGTCTGCAATAGCGCCCAACAGGAGTCAAAGCGCAGGCTGTTAATGTGCGCGACATGTTCCGAACATGTTGCTGGAATCACACAAATACGCAGAGCGTTGTAATTTAATTACGTCAACGCAAGCTAAGACAAACGAATGTTTGCGAGACTGAGTGCAAATTTTTTAGGCAAGGCGCGAATCGTTTGATTCGCTAGCTGATCGTCATCTTCAACTCGCCATCGCCCTCATCCACGGTCACCTTACTGCCATCGGGCACTTTGCCCTCCAGCAGCATTTCAGCCAGCGGATCTTGCAAATAGCGTTGAACGGCACGTTTCAATGGCCGCGCGCCATAGACCGGATCATAACCAACCCGGCCCAGCCAGCGCAGCGCTGCATCGGACAGATCAAGCGTAATCTTGCGATCATTCAGCAACTTTTGCACCCGCGTGACCTGAATTTTCACAATCGGCGCCATATGCTCCATCGCAAGGCGGTGGAACAGGATTGTCTCATCCAGCCTGTTGAGGAATTCGGGGCGGAAATGCCCGCGGACCACATCCATCACTTGCGGCTCAACATCGGCGACCTTTTGATCATCATCCATATTGGCAAGAAATTGGCTGCCGAGGTTGGACGTCAAAATGATCAGCGTATTGGCAAAATCGACAACGCGCCCCTGCCCGTCTGTCAGGCGGCCATCATCCAGCACCTGCAACAGCACGTTGAAGACATCTGAATGCGCTTTTTCCACCTCATCGAACAATACAACTTGGTACGGACGGCGGCGCACAGCCTCTGTCAGCACTCCGCCCTCTTCATATCCGACATAGCCGGGAGGCGCACCGATCAGGCGGGCAACCGCATGCTTCTCCATAAATTCGGACATATCAATGCGCACCATCGCTTGATCATCATCGAACAAGAATCCGGCGAGCGCTTTGGTTAGCTCGGTTTTGCCAACG
>JALZVZ010000011.1 GCA_023299945.1 Altererythrobacter sp.
AGTGCCCTCCAGGCGCTGATCCGGAAATTTGCTCGCTAGAGCCTGCTGAATAACTTGACCAAATAGGGGCGCAGACGCCAAGGCTTTTGCCTATGACTGATGTGCCCCTAAAGCTGTTCAATTCGCTCACCCGCCAGCCGGAGGAGTTTATGCCCGTCCACGATGGTGAGGCGCGCGTCTACACCTGCGGACCGACGGTTTATAATTATCAGCATGTCGGCAATATGCGGGCCTATATCTTTGCCGATACTTTGGGCCGGACGCTGTCTTGGAAGGGGTATAAGCTCTCCCACGTCATTAACATTACCGATGTCGGTCACCTGACCTCGGATGCGGATGCTGGTGATGATAAGATGGAGAAAGCAGCGGCGGCTCAAGGCAAGTCGGCGTGGGATATTGCGCGCTATTATCAGGAAGTGTTTGAGGCCGATTTGGACCGGCTGAATGTGCGCAAACCGGCCCATCCGCGCGCCACCGATTATGTGGAAAGCATGATCGAATGGGGCAAGCAGATGCAGGATAAGCACTGCTACGAACTGGATAGCGGGCTTTATTTCGATGTCTCCACCGTGCCAGAATATGGTCGATTGGCTGGCCCCAGCGCACAAGAAAAGCTCGAAGAAGATCAGTCAGCGCACATGCGAATTGACCCCGTCAAAGACAAAAGAAACCCTGCGGACTTTGCCATTTGGCGCAAGACGCCTGCGGGCGAGGACCGTCAGATGGAATGGGATAGTCCGTGGGGCAAAGGCGCGCCGGGCTGGCATTTGGAATGCAGCGTGATGAGCGCAGAATTACTCGGCCACCCGTTTGATATTCACACCGGCGGGATTGACCACCGCGAGATCCATCACCCCAATGAAATCGCGCAGAACCAAGCGCATAATTGCTCAGAAGGCAGCGCGGCAAACATTTGGATGCACAATAATTTCCTGATCGACAGGCGCGGTAAAATGTCCAAGTCGACAGGCGATTTTCTTGTGCTGCAAACCTTGGTGGATCGCGGCTTTCATCCGCTGGCTTACCGGATGATGTGCTTGCAGGCGCATTATCGCAGCGAGTTGGAGTTTTCATGGGATGGGCTGGAAGCAGCGCTCACCCGTTTGAAGCGCATGGTCATGCTGATTGAACGGATTGCCGATGCGCCATCAGGCGGCAAGATCGATCATCCGAAATTCGCTCCCGCTTTGGAGAAGTTCGCCGCCGCCATGTCCGATGATCTCAACACTGCTGTCTCGCTGACAGCATTGGAAGATGCGCTGGCGATGAAGAAAGTGGATGCTGGTATCAAGCGCGCAGTGATTGAGCATATGGATAGTGTTTTGGGCCTCGGCCTGTTTGATTTGGCGCGCACTGATCTACGTATTCGCCCCAAGGATGCGCAGATAACAGACACCGAGATTGAAGACGCACTCACCAGCCGCAAAGCCGCCCGCGCAGACAAGGATTTCGCCGCATCCGATGCGATCCGCGATGATCTTGTGGCCAAGGGCGTCGAGGTGATGGACGGTGATCCGCTCGGCTGGGAATGGAAGCTGGGCTAAACTGGCTTAACTATCAGGCGTGAAAGTCGCCTCAGGAAACTGGACCAGATATTCGGTATTGGTCGCGCCGAGCCACTGCATGTCGATCGGAATCACTGCCGTTCCGCCGCAGCCTTTAAACGTCCATTCTTCACGCCATTTGCCAGCGGTGTAGGTTCCGTAGAAAGGCTTGCTCCACTCATCGCTTTTGCTGACGATGCGCATATTGGGTGCTGATATGAACTGACCATCGCAATCGACCTTTTTCGACGCGTAGAATTTCAACAAATTCTCGCCAAGAATACGGCTCAGGTCATAATGGATGTTGAGGTTGATCAGCGTTTCGCCATCGCCCATGAGTATTGTTAAAAGCTCGCCATCCATTTTTTGAGCCACAGTGTAAACACGCGCCGGTTTTTTGCCGCACCCTTTTGGCGTATGGCTGACAATCCACGCGTTGGTGATTTCTTTATCGGCGATATATTGCCGCACAGCCGGAGCAGCAGTGGAGCTTGTTACCTTCAGTTTGGTGGGCAGTTTAGCGACACATGTGCCGGCCTGCTGTGATTTTGTGCTCTCGCCTTTGTGAATTGCCGCCGCGATTTCCTTCTTGGCTGGGGCCGGAAATTTCGCATTATACGCATCCAAATCTTTGCGAAAACTGTCGGCTGGCAAGTTGTTCATCATCATAAACAGCAAGCTTCCAGACGATTGCAGGAATACTGGACGGGGGTCATCGCTTATCTCCGCTGCATCTTGGGCCGTCGCCGCTGCTGCAAGTTGAAGTGCTGCAAGACTTACTGTCAATCCAATTGCGCTGCGAATATTCATAAGTGCGTTCCCCATTCTTTACAGCATACTAGCCGCTGGATGGTCTCTTGCGCCTGTCAAAATGAACCTTTTCTGAGCAGTGGTTGATGCTTGACGCGGCATGATATCCTGCCATTCCTAGACCCATGACTATTGCTGCAATATCAGGGCTGGTGCGCCCGCTGCTCGAACCCCAGCTTCCCTCCAATCTCGACGTGCGTTGGTTCATGACCAAGGAGGAGGCGCTTGAGGTTGTGCCAGATGCTGAGATTGGCTGGTTCGATATGTATGAACAGTCCGCCATGGTGGAGACTTTGCGCGCGGCGACGAATTTGAAATGGCTCAATTCGATCTATGCAGGGCTGGATTTCCTGCCAATGGATGTCCTGATTGAGCGCGGGATTACCGTAACCAATGGTGCAGGTATCAACGCCATCACAATTGCCGAATATGTGGTGATGGGCATGCTCAATATTGCCAAGGGTTACCGCGATGTCGTGCGCGCGCAGGATCGCCGCGAATGGTTGCTCGACAGCCCGGGCAAGCGCGAGCTCGCCGGTAGCAAGGCATTGCTGCTTGGCTATGGCGCGATTGGGAAACTGATCCAGCCGCGTCTTGAAGCGTTTGATGTTGATGTCACTGTGGTGCGCCGAACGCCAGCAGATGGCGTGCTGACGCCTGATCAGTGGCGCGCAAAGATTGGCGAATTTGATTGGGTGATTTTGGCCGTGCCTGCCACGCCAGAAACCGACGGCATGATTGGCGAGGCTGAACTGGCGGCGATGAAAAGCGATGCAGTGCTCATCAATATTGCGCGCGGGAGCGTTGTTGATCAGGCGGCTTTGCTGGCAGCATTAGAGGCTAAGCAAATCGGCGGTGCATTTCTCGATGTGACAACGCCGGAGCCTTTGCCAGAAGATCACCCGCTATGGGATCAAGACAAAGCTCATATCACTATGCATTTGTCGGGCCGCGCGCAGGAAAAAATGTTCATCCGGTCCGCAGAGCGTTTTCTCGCCAAT
>JALZVZ010000012.1 GCA_023299945.1 Altererythrobacter sp.
GTCGTAAATGTCCTTCAGCTGCGGGGCGAGCAGGAATATCGACTGGGCGGCACTGGTTGTAATAAAATACATATGGAGGGCAGAGACTTCGCTGGTATATATGCCCTCTTCCTGAGCCAAGGCGGTCCAATCGAGTGACTTATTGTGAAAAAGTGACATGCGCTCCTTGTTGAGCCATTCGATCATTTCACCGCCTTGGATCGTCTCAAACAAAACAATCCTATGCAGCTCGGGATGCTGCGCACAAAAATACACGTAATTGCGGGTTGTGTTTTTGACCCGTTCGTAAGGTGTCATCTGGGCCCATTGGGGCTGATCTTTAAAAAGGGCTTCGACAAGGCGTTGCTGCAAATGGATTACAACCTCTTGCCAAAGTTCGCGTTTGGATTTGTAGTGATAAGTAACGGCCGCGATATTCGTGCCAGAAAGTTCAGCGATTTGGCGGATGGAGCCACCCGCAAGGCCATGGTTGCTGAAAACCGTAATCGCGGCTTTTAGCAATTTTGCCTTGGTGCTGAGTTCGAATTCTTCCGGCACTACATGCTCACTTTCAATCCCAATATGCTTAAGCGAGCAGCTTTACACAAGCTGCTCGCTTTTCGCTGCAACAAACGCCTTCGTCTTAAAATTCGATACCGAACTCCAAACCATAGCGTTTTGTTGGTGCGCCAACACCAAAGAAGAATACGCCTACATCTAAAGCAGAAGAAATTCTGCCATCGCGATTGTCGGTGACATCATTGGCATAGGCGCTGATGCTCCAGTTCAAACCGTTTGGATTATTGCTACGCAAACCAATCGCCAGATCCAAGCTGGATTCTGGCTGGATCAAATCACGATTCAGGCCGCTTAGATCACGGTTAAGATCAACTGCGTTTTCATCCTGGAAGCTGTAATCAATTCCAGCAAACAGATCGAGATAACTGGTGATCGAACGATCATATGCAAGCCCTGCTGAAAATGTCCAATCCGGAGCGCGGCGAATTTGCCGGTCATCCGAAACATCAATCGCTGGGCCTGTCGGATTGGCAAGATCTGGGATCAAAAATTCGTCAAATTCAGCATCCAAATAACCTATGGCCATCCGGAAATTCAGGTCATCGGTAATGTTGGCTGATGCTTCCAATTCGACGCCCCAAATTGTGGAGCTTGCCGCGTTCTGCACAATGGTTTCTGGAATGCCGCCGGGTGAAGGCTGCGATACTTCCACCTGCTGGTCATCATACTGTGTGTAAAAGACCGTTGGGTTAAAGCGGATACGGCCCCCAGCAAATTCCGCGCGCAAGCCAGCCTCGAAGTTGTCGACTGTTTCAGAATCGTAAGGTCCAGCGACGTTGATGCTGGCTGCCCGGCCGTTGAAGCCGCCGCTGCGGAAGCCGCGTGACCAGCCGCCAAAAACCATCATGTCATCATTGAATTCATATTGCAGGATTATCCGGCCTGTTACTGCATCAAAATCTGCAGATGGCGCTGTCGATGTTCCTGCCGATGCGCCTTGGAAAAAGGCGAGGCGGAAGTCTTTTTCCTCATAACTGTAGCGAATGCCCGCCGAAACGGTCAGCTGATCGGTTAGTGCGAACGAGCCATCAGCGAATGCGGCGTACGCTATGGTATCTTGGCCAGCGGTAAATTCACCCGCAGATCCGCCAAGGATAAACACAGTGCCAAATCCGGTGGCACCATCTGGGCCTGGCCCACCGACCAAATCATAGGAAGAATCGAGATAGTAAAGCCCAGTTACAAAATCGAGCCGGTCACCCAGTGTGCCAGACAGTCGCAGCTCTTGACTGAATTGATCTTGCTCGACCGAGCGCGTCGCGAAAAACAAAGGAACCTGCACTGGCGCAACCGCCAGCGTCACCAAAGGCGAGCCGAGGTTGTCCGTCCGCAAGGTTTCATCGGATTCGCGATAGCCAGTGATAGATGTCAGTGTAAGATTATCCGCGATTTCCCAATTTACATTACTCGTATAAGAGAAGCCATCGGTCGTGTTGACCACTGGGATCGCTTGAATATGGGTTGAAAATCCAGATTCTTGGGCCGGGGTAAACGAGGCATCGATACAACCTGCGCCAAAGGATTCAGCTGCGACAATTCCAAAAGCCGGCGTTGTGAATTGGCAAAACAGCGCATCTCCCAATGATAGGTTGTAGTTGGGCTGCTGACCAGAATTGTCATCGAACACATCGACCGAAATAACGGCGCTGAAGTCGGGGCTCGGCTCGATTGAAAGAGCGCCGCCATAAGACCAATTGTCATCCAACTTGTCAGGGCTACCGGTGATCAGGTTGGTGGAGAAGGTTTCGCTATTCGTGTTGAACACATAGCCTTTCAGGGCAAACGGTCCAAACCGGCCGGTGTTCACAACAGCCAAATAATCTTCGCGGCCATTATTACCAAGCCGCACCTTGCCTTTGAAGCCAAAATCTTCGGTTGGTGCCGTGCGCTTGACGTTGATCACGCCGCCAACTGTATTGCGGCCAAACAAAGTTCCTTGCGGTCCGCGCAAAACTTCAACTGATTCCAGATCGAAGGCATCAATTGAGGCGCCGCCACTCGTGCCTAGGAACACGCCGTCGATAGAGAAGCCAACCGCAGGCTCGAAACTTTTTTCAACATCAGCAAAGCCGACGCCGCGGATGGTCGCATTCAGCTGCCTGCCGCCAAAGGAGTTATCAGCCAATTCAACATTGGGCGTAAATTGCTCAACTTCAGAAACTGTTTGAATAAAGGAGCGTTCAAGATCTTCACCCGAGACGGCCGTCACTGCGAGGGGCACATCTTGCAAGCTTTCTTCCCGTTTGCGTGCGGTCACAATGATGACATTTCTATCTTCGGCATCGCTTGCCGAAGTTTCAGATTGCGCCAAAGCAGGCGAAGCCGTCCCTATAGCTAAAATTGATACAGCAACCGCAGTGGCGCTAGCCCCATGGAGGCGGAGTCTATTCTTCAAAGAATTCTGACGCATTATTCTCTCCCATTTCGATACATTTTGCATCTTTGAAGTGGGCCCAAAGCATGATGCTCCCCACTCATTTTTATTATTATTTTATTATTGCAAGAGTTTAGCTTTGAGAAAATCAATCACTACTAGCATAATTAATATGATCGTTTGAATTCAATTTTGACTATAGCTTTATCCGAAACCAGGCGACCATCATGCCTGAGGAGGGATAAAAACGTGAGTACAGCAACAGCAGAAGCACCGTTTTGGATGACCGGAAATTTTGGTCCTGTTGAAGAGACAATTGATGCGGTTAACCTGAAGGTGACCGGCGAAATACCGCGTGAACTCAATGGCCGATATTTCCGTAACGGGCCCAATCCAAACAAGAACACCAGTGCGGATTGGTTCCTTGGTGAAGGTATGATCCACGGCGTTGAAATTCAGAATGGCAAAGCCAATTGGTACCGCAATCGCTATGTTGAGACACCGCTGCTGGATGTGGATGTCATCACCAATGAAAACCGGATGGTTCCAGGCAATTCGTTAGCGAACACGCATATCGTCGGCCATGCGGGCAAGGTGTTGGCGCTTCAAGAAACACAAGTGCCCATCGAAATGACAAAGGATTTGGAAACAGTCGGCCCTTACAGTTTTGATGGCAAGCTTAATGGCGCGATGACCGCACACCCGAAAATCTGCCCAATAACAGGCGAGATGCTGTTTTTTGGCTACGGCATCATGCCACCTTTTCTAACCTATTACCGCGCGGCTCCAAGCGGCGAACTTGTCCAAACCGAAATTATCGATGTACCGGCAGCAACGATGGTTCATGACTTCGCGATTACCGAAAATCATGTGCTTTTTTTAGACCTTCCCATGCTGTGGGATATAAAGAAATTCGGCAAACCGGGTATCCCTGTTAGCTATGACGAAAGCTATGGCGCGCGCATTGGTGTCATGCCCCGCAATGGGAAAAGCGGCGATGTAAAATGGTTCGAGGTTGATCCATGCTACATCTACCATACGATGAGTGCCTTTGAACGCGGATCAAGCATTGTCTTCCACGCGCCGAAATTGACGGGCTACACGTCAGTCGGAATGACAAATCCGCCAATTCCCAAATTGCACCGATGGACGCTTGATCTGAAAAACGGTTCGGTCAAAGAAGAGCAGGTCGATGATCTGGGTGTCGACTTTCCAGTCATATCGCCCGATCTAGTCGGACTAGCGCACAATTATGCCTATGCTGCAGAATTTGATCCGACCGGCGTGCCTTATATTTTGGGCTACCACAAATACGATATAGAAACGGGTTCGCGCACATGCCACAAATTGCAAAACGGCCGCACGGGCAGCGAGGCGAGCTTTGTTCCTGCCGCGAACGGCAAAGATCAAGATGACGGCTATTTGATGACCTTCGTCTATGATCCGGATGAAAAAGCCAGTGAGCTTGTAATCATGAACGCCAAAGAGATGACTGATGAGCCATTGGCCCGCATCCATTTGCCTGCTCGGGTTCCAACCGGTTTCCACGGCAGCTGGATCCCGGATATGAATTGAAGCACTATGGCATTTTGGTCGGGAATGATTGGCCTTGGCCTTCCACAAGACTTTGGAACGAGGCTTAGAGAACTCTTTCAGCCTCGAATTGAAGCAAAATTACAGTCTAAGTGCCCCAAACCGATGAGTAGTCATGGGAAACTGCGTTCATGGTGCTGTAACAGCCCAGGCTTCTCAATGATCCCGCTCGGCTTCCTTGGTGCACGTCACGCAAATTCGGAACGCCAGCAACTCTTCTAAAACGACGTCCGCTTTCCACCCCAACACAAGACCAAAGCATGTTCGGCGACTGGCCCCACAAGCGGTCCTTGGACAACGCCTATGCCTAAGGCTTAATCACAATACCCTTGGCCGGATCGACATGGCCGCCGATCATTTCCAGATATGTCGCACGCGCAGCTTCCAATCCGGCGTGCTCTTCGATTGCAACCGTGCCTTTCACTGCGCCTAAGAAGCCCTGCCATGCCTGCGCGACCATCGCGCCAGCCTCTGCGGGACCGTGTGCTTTGAACAAAGCCACAGCATGATCGGGCGCGAAGAACAAAATCGGCTTTGCACCTGGCAATCCGCGATCATCCTTCATTCCCGTTGGTCCGCGATCCTCGATATGGGTCGCGCCGACTAAACAGGAATATTTGAGTATATCGCCAAAATGCTCATGCACTTTCGCCAGCACATCGGCATTGCCCGCAAAATCCACCACAACCGATGGCGCAATCGGCAGCATCCCAATCTCGCCATAGGTGATGACCTTGTCGTAAAGCCCTGTTTCCTCGGTGAAATCGGCATTGCCTTCTGATGTCACACCAATGCGTTTGATATTCGGCGAGTTTTGCTTGGCGCAGCTGGCAAGGCCCATCGCGGTTTTGGATGATGCACTGGTCAGGATCACCGCCTCTGCGCCAAACCAATCATCGCTGCGCATGAAATATTCGATCAGGAAGCCTGTTTTGAACAATGGTCCAAAGATCATCCGCTCATTCTCGCGCGCGGGATCATGCTCTGGATCGGCGGCTAGGCGCGAATATTGATTGTAAATCGGGCTCATCGGTTGGCGATAATCGGTGGTGTCGACAAATCCGCTTGCTGAGACATTGCCGGGTACAACGTCCAAATGATCGGCCATGGGCAGATAGCCATAGACCCGCTCGCCCACGGTCATTTCGGCGCAGTTGCTTTCTATCACTTTGGCATGGCCCCACATTGGCACGATGCCGTGGCCCTTGGGTGCGGGGAAGAAATTCCAATAGCCGAACCCGTCGCCCACCACCGCATAGGTTATGTTATTGGCCGTGACGGAGAAGCTTTCAATTTGCAGGCGAACAGCGCCCTCGCCCAATTCGCTTGGCTCCACTTGAACCATAGCGGCTGTGCTGAGTGCATCTTTTTGGACGTGAACTTGGGAAATCGTCATGGAATCAGGCTCCTCAATATTTGACAGCGAGCCTAGCCGATTAGTTTTCGCTTTCCCACTGTGTAGATATGATCGAGGGCCGTTGGCGCATTTCCTCCATCCATTCGCCCAGCGCAGGGCATTGCCCGATGCCAGTTGCTCCATGCGGCGTCATCTGAACGCCGCGCAAGACTGGATACATGAACATGTCAGCGAGTGAAAACGGGCCGCGCACAAAAGCGCCATCTTTCATAACTTCCGCTTCGCAAAAGCTTAAGGCCCGGGCGATGTCGGGCAAAGCCTTGGCGATACGCGCTTCGTCCAATTCAATTCCAGCGACCTTATGCATGATCCAAGGCATGACGAGCCCGTGTTCAAACAGCGGAAATAGGTAATTATTGGCAATCGCCACCCACTTATCCATCACCGCGCGCGTGGCAGGGTTTTGGGGCTGCAAACCCCCTGCATTATGCGCATTATCGATATATTGCGCGATGGCGACGCTCTCATAGAGCTCGAGCCCATCCACCTCGACATAAGGCACTTTGCCAAAGGGGTGGCGATTGCTTTGCGAATTCGCAGCAGTCGCAATGGTTTCGTGGGCGACGCCCGCCTCTTCACACGCGATCTGAACGATGCGGGTGTAAGTAGAAATGACTGTGCCAAAGATGCGGAGTTGAGGCTCCATCGGCCCAGCCAAGCCTAAACCCGCATTGGCATCAAGACATAAAGCGCAGGGCTCTTATCATTCTCGCGGATCAATGTTGGCGCGCCAGCGTCGGCCAGATGCAGCTCCACTGAATCGCTGTCGATCTGGTTCAAAATGTCTTTGAGATAATTCGCGTTAAAGCCGATTTCCATTTCGTCAGAACTATATTCGCCCGCCAATTCCTCAGCAGCCGTGCCATTGTCCGGCGATGTAACAGACAGCGTGACTTTGTCCGTGCTCAGCCCCATTTTGACAGCGCGGGTTTTCTCTGTGGCGATGGTCGCAACGCGGTCTACGCCTTGGAAGAAGCTTTTCGGGTCCACTTTCAGCAATTTGTCATTTCCAGTGGGAATGACGCGGCTGTAGTCGGGGAAGGTCCCGTCGATCAATTTCGAGGTCAGGACAACGCCGCCCTCGCCGCCAAGAGTGAAACGAATCTTGCTGGCGGACAGATCAATCTGAACATTAGCGTCGAGCGATTCTTCCAGCAATTTGCGCAATTCTGCGACGGCTTTGCGCGGCACGATAACATCTGGCATTCCGACCGCGCCTTCTGGACGGGCAAGCGTGAAACGGGCCAAACGGTGGCCATCTGTTGCCGCCGCTTTCAACACGGGCTTATCATCATCGGTAACGTGCAAGAATATGCCATTGAGGTAGTAACGTGTTTCCTCAGTGGAGATAGCAAAGCGTGTCCGATCAACCATTTCCGCCAATGTCTTAGCAGGAAGCTCAAAGCTGGTCGGAAGATCGCCTTCAACAATTACGGGGAAGTCATCACGCGGCAAAGTCGGCAATTTAAACCGGCTGCGGCCTGCTTTCACTTCCATCCGGTTATCGCCTGTTTCCAGGCTGACCTGCGCACCATCGGGCAATTTGCGAGCGATATCGAAGAGCAAATGCGCAGACACTGTAATCGAACCGGCGGTCTCAACAGATGCAGCGGCCATATTCTCGGTCACTTGCAGATCGAGATCGGTCGCCATCACTTTCAATGATCCGCTTTCATCCGCCTCTATTAAGACGTTGGAGAGGATGGGGATCGTGTTGCGCCGCTCTACCACAGATTGCACGTGGGAGAGGCACTTTAGCAGTGTTGCGCGTTCGATTGTGGCTTTCATTGCGTTCTACTCATGCCTTGCTAGCGCGGGGCCAATGCGTTCCAATCGGCTGGAATCACCTTGGGTTGCGCGCGAGTTAACTTAAACCCAGTAGTAGCGCGCGGGGTATCAGCGCAGCAAGGCGGTGAAGGAAGCTAGGCCGCCTTCTTTGGGGATAAAGTGGCTGAGAGGGGCTCTCTGAGCCTGAGTTACGCGTTTTTACCTAAGCAAGCGCCCATGCTACCCCAACATCGCCATGCCGCCGTTCACATGGACGGTTTCGCCCGTGACATATCCGGCCTCACGGCTGGCGAGATAGGCAACGGCTGCGCCAATATCGCCGCCCTCACCCATGCGGCCCATTGGAATGCGGGCATTGAGCGCGTCTTTTTGGGCATCGGGCAGTTCGTCGGTCATGGCTGTGCGGATAAAGCCGGGCGCGACGCAATTGACGGTGACACCGCGGCTGGCAAGTTCTTGCCCCAAGCTTTTCGACATACCGACAAGACCTGCTTTTGCCGCAGCATAGTTCATTTGACCGGGGTTTCCGGTCGCGCCGACGACGCTGGTGATGGAGATAATGCGGCCAAATTTCGCTTTCATCATCGGACGGGCACTGGCGCGCATCAAGCGGAATGCGGCCTCCAAATTGATGCGGATCACATCATCCCATTCCTCATCCTTCATCCGCATCGCCAGATTGTCGCGGGTGATGCCGGCATTGTTGATCAAAATATCGATACCGCCCAATGCCTCGACAGCGGCGGGGACCAACGCATCTACTTCTGCCGCATCGCCCAAATTGCAGGTGAGCGCGACGTGATCGCCGCCGGTCTCTTGGTTCAAAGTATCGCGAAAGGCGTTCAGCTTCTCCGCATTGGAGCCAGACAAAGCGACCCGCGCACCTTGGCCTGCCAGAGCGCGTGCAATCTCAGAGCCAATGCCCCCGCTTGCGCCGGTGACCAATGCGTTCATTCCTTCAAGCGAAAACATTATGCACAATCCTTTGCGAAATTTTCCAAATCTTCCATTGTGATTAGGCTGATCGCCTCGGCCTCACCCGCGATTTTGCGGATCATGGGGCCAAGCACTTTACCGCCCAGTTCTACAAATTGCTCCACGCCGTCACTGTGCATTTGCGCGACGCTTTCACGCCAGCGTACGCGGCCGGTGACTTGTTCAACCAGCAGGCGTTGTTCTTCGGCGGGATCGGTGACCGCGCTGGCGGTCACATTGGCATAAAGCGGCACAGACAATGCGCCCGGCGGCGTATCGGCCAGCGCCTGCGCCATGCGGTCAGCGGCGGGCTGCATTAGCGAGCAATGGAACGGGGCCGATACAGGCAGAGCAATACCGCGCTTAATTCCGTGCTCTTTCACAAGCGCAATCGCGCGATCAATCGCGCCCTTGTGACCGGAAATGACGACTTGCCCAGGGTCGTTATCATTGGCCACATCGCACACTTCACCTTCCGCAGCAGCAGCGGCAAGCGCAGTGGCTTTTTCAATATCAGCGCCCAGCAATGCGGCCATTGCGCCCTC
>JALZVZ010000013.1 GCA_023299945.1 Altererythrobacter sp.
TTTTGCCGCCCGTCCGCGTTGGCCGCTAGATCCCGATGCAGAAACTGCACGCGGCGCAGGAGTAAAAGCATGAACACTATAGGCGTTTTGGGCGCAGGCGCATGGGGCACGGCGCTTGCACAAATGCTGGCCAGTGATGGCAGAGACGTGCTGATTTGGGCGCTGGAGCCGGAATTGGTCGAGGAGATCAACACAGCCCATACCAACAGTCTTTATCTGCCCTCCGCCAGCCTCGCCCCCAGCATTCGCGCCACTGGCGATCTGACGCAATTTGCGAGCCTAGAAACGATTCTGGCTGTCACACCGGCACAGCATTTGGGCCGCGTTTTGTCCGGCTTGAGCAATGCGCCCCGCGACCTCATACTTTGCTCCAAAGGCATTGAGGCAGGCACAGGCCGCTTGATGAATGAAGTGGCGAAAGCCGCCGCGCCGAACAGCGACATCGCCGTTCTATCAGGGCCGACATTCGCGCATGAAGTCGCCGCAGGATTGCCGACCGCAGTGACTTTGGCATGCAGCGGCGGCGAGGCGCAGTGGGACCGGCTTTCCCCGCAAATCGCGCGGGCCGCATTTCGGCCCTACTACAGCGATGATGTGACCGGCGCAGAAATAGGCGGATCGATCAAAAACGTGCTGGCGATTGCTTGCGGCGTCGTTGAGGGATTGGGCCTTGGCCAGAATGCGCGGGCGGCATTGATCGCGCGCGGATATGCCGAAATGCTGCGCTTTGGCGGCGCATTGGGAGCGCGAGCTGAAACGCTAGCAGGCCTATGCGGACTGGGTGATTTGGTGCTGACCTGCTCCAGCACCTCCAGCCGCAATTTCTCGCTCGGCAAGGCCTTGGGCGAAGGGCAAAGCGCCGCTGATCTGATGGCCGACCGCAAAACCGTGGCAGAAGGCGCGCACACTGCGCCCGTGCTGAACGGACTGGCTGAAACGCGGGCGATTGCCATGCCCATCGTCAGCGCAGTGCATACAATCCTAGAGGGCGCAGAGCCTGCCGGTGTCGTCGCCGGGTTGCTGGCCCGGCCGCTGACAGCTGAGCAGACACATTCTGAAAGCAAACCGGCTTGAGCAAGCCCCCGATCTCACCGACCGTTACAGGTAACAGCCCATCATCGGGCGAGACCGATAATGAGGACCTTGAGGCGATCGCAAAAGGCGGGCGCACCAATGTGATGGGCTTTGTTATGCGCTTGATCGCACGCATCCCATTCCTGCTGATTGCCGGACGGCTCTATGGTCTCGATGCAGTGGGCCGCTATGCCTATGCGCTGATCTTGATCGAGCTGTTTGCGTTGATGTGCTCCTTGGGAGAGAAGCGCGGATTGGCGCAGCGTCTAACGGAAGGGGAAGGCAATGAAACCAATCTCGTCTATGACGGGCTTTTAACCGCCTTCATCCTATCGTGCATTGCCGGATTAGTGCTGTTCCTAATCCCCGCACCATTATTTCCCAATGGCATGAACAGCTCGCTCGACATATGGCTAGTCGCGGCTATTCCCGCCTTTGCGATGACCGAAATTCTGCTGGCGGCGCAGGCCTATCGCTATGATATTGCGACCACAGTGCGCGCCCGCGCGATTGTGGAGCCGTGGACGATATCGATCATGGTCGGGGCATTTTTCTTCATCCCTGCAACGAAGGATGCAGGGCTTGCGCTGGCCTTTATTGCATCGATTTATGCCGCCTTTTTCACAGCTCTCTGGTCATTCCTACGCACATATGGCCTGCCAGCCGGTTGGAAGCCACGCTGGCGTTATATGGTCGATATGACCACGCGCGCATTGCCCCTGGTCGGGGCCGATGCGGTGGAATGGAGCACGCGGCGGATCGATATATTTATCCTCGGCCTGTTCGCCTCACCTGCCGCGGTCGCGTTCTATTATATGGCCCAGCAAATCGCGAGCCTGCCGCAAAAATTGAAGACCAGCTTTGAACCCATTCTCTCCCCTGTCATCACCAAGAACCTGAAGAAAAAGAACTTTGGCGCGATTGCAGCGCAGGTGCGCCAAGTTGGCTTTTGGATCATCGCGGTGCAATTGGGCATTGCGCTGGCGCTGGTTATTCCGGGTGAGGCATTTATGGGGCTGATCGGGCCGCAATATGTCGCAGGCACGGGCGCGCTCGCGTTTCTGCTGGCAGCAGAAGTCGCGGCAAGCATGGCGGTCGTATCGGAAAGCGTGCTGGTCTATATTGCTCGCAAGCGCAATTTCCTGATCTCTATCGGCGTGATCGCATTGCAGGCCGTGCTCACCATTGCGCTGATCATGCTGGCCGATCATTTGGATCTGACCGAACCGTTCAAAGCAGCAGGCGCGGCGATGGCCCTGATGCTGGCGCTGTCGGTATCAAGCCTTGTGAAGGCATTGTTCCTGAAGAAATTGCTCAAAGCGCCGGTGAGCAATTGGCGCTGGGCTTTGGTGACGGCGACCGCGCCTGCGGTGGTGGTCGGCTTCCTTGCGACTTTCCTGCCTGAATGGATGGAATTGCTTGTCGGAGTGCCAGCGATCCTCGCAACCTATGGCTATGTCATTTGGAAGCGCGGCTTTGGCGAGGAAGACCGGGTGCTCTTCCGCAAGAGCATCAGCCCCGATTCCAAAAGTAGCTAGTAAGAAGTAGCTTCCGTCACTTCTCCACACTTTGTCGCTGCCACAAAACGTTCAGTCGCGGTTAAAGCCATCAGCCGATGATTGCAGTCTATATTTGGGATTGGGAGAAGTGATGATGCGAAATTCGCGGATTTTGGGCGGCGTGGCCTTGGTAGCCTTGCTTAGCGGCTGTGCGGCAACGTCGGACGATTTTGCTGTAAATGATGCAGGTTCGCCGGTTATTGCGGAGGCTCCTCCGCCCCCACCGCCGCCTCCAGCACCCGCCCCGCCCAACGTTGCATCTGAGCAAGTGGTTGTGTCTGGATCGAGAATTCGAAATGGAGCTGCACGGGCTGGTGTCATGACGCAATCGCGCCGTCGCCCGCCTTCAGGCTATATCGGCATTCCGCCCGTCATCGTGCCAAATGATCCGGGCCGCGAGCAATATGATGGAAAAGAGGTTTCGCCGGTTAAAGTCGTCTCGAGCGAGCCCGTCTCCACCTTTTCTGTAGACGTAGACACCGGCGCATACGCCAACACCCGCCGTTTTCTAACGCAAGGCCAAGTGCCGCCGCGCGCCGCTGTTCGCACAGAGGAGATGATCAATTATTTCCGCTATGATTATCCAAAGCCTGATGACCGTTCGCAGCCTTTCAGCGTCACCACAGATGTTGCCACCACCCCTTGGAATGATGACACCTATCTGATGCGCATTGGCCTGCGCGGTTATGATTTGCAGCGCGCCGAACGCCCGCCTGCCAACCTTGTGTTTCTGATGGATGTGTCAGGCTCAATGGGCAGCGCGGACAAATTGCCCTTGGTTAAAACGGCACTTGCTGGCCTTGCCGGTGAGCTAGGCAAACAAGACCGCGTTTCCATCGTCGTTTATGCAGGGGCCGCCGGCATGGTGCTGGAGCCGACGAACGACACACGCAAAATTCGCCGCGCGCTCGATAACCTTCGCGCAGGCGGCTCCACCGCTGGCGGAGCGGGCATTAAACTCGCCTATCAAATCGCAGAGGACAGCTTCATCAAGGGCGGCGTCAACCGCGTGATATTGGCGACCGATGGTGATTTTAACGTCGGTCTTACGGGCCGCGATGCTTTGGTCGATATGGTCAAAGACCGCCGCGATAAGGGCATTACGCTGACCACGCTCGGCTTTGGTAGCGGCAATTTGAATGATGCGATGATGGAGCAGATCGCCAATCACGGGAACGGCAATTACGCTTATATCGACAGCGCGCTAGAGGCCAAAAAAGTCCTGGGCGATGAAATGAGTTCAACGCTTTTTACCATCGCCAAGGACGTGAAAATCCAGGTTGAGTTTAACCCGGCAGTCATCAACCAATACCGTCTTGTCGGCTATGAAAACCGGGCGCTGCGCGAACAAGATTTCAACAATGACAAAGTCGATGCAGGCGACATTGGAGCCGGCCATCAGGTCACCGCTATTTACGAAGTTGTGCCTGCGGGCAAGAAGGGCTGGATTTCGCCCCGTCGTTATGAGGATAAGGTCGCCACCGCCGCCACCAGCCGCATGACAGAGGCCGCCCATGTGAAGCTGCGGTACAAATTGCCCACTTCCGATACATCCAAGCTAATCGATTATGTTGTCACAAATCGCGAAATTGCAAACGCGCGCGCGCCGCGCGGTGACTTCGCTTTTGCCGCCTCGGTCGCTGCCTATGGTCAGATGCTGCGAGGGGATGAGCTAATGAACGGCTTTACCTTTGCCGATGCAGGGCGGCTCGCTGGCAAGCAAAATGATTATTGGCGGCAAGAGTTTTTGCGCCTGAATGATGTGGCCGGTTCGCTGAAAGATAACGGAAAGAATGAACGCAGCGGAGGTTAGCCTCTTTCCAAACTTAGCTTTGAGCGGCTAAGGATGCGGGCATGAATAAGCGCTCCCTCGTCAGCCCTAAAATCGCCACTATATGTGGCGCAATTTTGGTGAGCATTACCGCGATACTGGGCGCGCGGATGAGCGATGCCGCCTTTGCCGCTAACTTGTCTTCGCAGGCGGACTCACAGCTGAGCAAAATTGGCGCAGGCGATGTAAAAACCCGCTTTTCGACCCGCGGGCGTTGGCCTACCCGCCATCCCGTTTTATCGGGTGGCGACGCGCTGGATGAAGGCACGCGGGACAATGCCGCCAAAGCGGTTGGCCGCGTTGCCGGTGTCGGCGGGGTTAGTTGGGAAGATGGAAAAATGCTGGCTGTGTCAGGCTTTGCCCCCACCTCCCCCACCCATTGCCAAGACGAGGTACAAACATTGCTGGCCGCACGCTCGATCCGCTTTGAGGAATCGCGCAGTGATATTGCACCGACTTCCGATGCTTTGCTGGATGAAGTTGCCGCCACTTTGAAGCCATGCCTAGGATCGATTATCGCGGTAACCGGACATACGGATGCAACCGGGCCAGAAGAAGAGAACCTTGCTTTGTCACAAGAGCGCGCCCGCGCCGTTGAGGCCGCCCTGCGCAAGCGCGGCATTCCTGCCCGCGGGATGCGCGC
>JALZVZ010000014.1 GCA_023299945.1 Altererythrobacter sp.
TGCGCGGGCGGAATCAAAACATCCTCGGCCCCGTGGGTTATTAAGATCGGCATGGTCAGGCCCGCAATTTTGCCCTCATTGTCATACCTATCACGGATCAACCACCGCACTGGTGCCCATGGCACAGCGTCGGCAGCAATATCGGTAAGCGAACGAAACGGCGCATTCAGCAGCAAAGCGGCGGGCTTATATTCCTCGGCCATTTGCACAGCCGTACCGCTGCCAATCGAATAGCCGGAAATAATCAGCTTGTCGGCTGCAATCCCTTCGCTGTTCAAAAAGGCAATCGCGGCCCGTCCATCTTGGTAAAAGCCGCGCTCCGATGGGCTGCCTTGATTGCCGCCATAGCCTCGATATTCTGGTAGCATTAAACCATAGCCCTCTGCCTCCAGCAGCCTGTTACCAGCCAGCGACCCAAGCAAGCTGTCGCCATTGCCATGCCAGTAAATCACCGTTGGCTTGCCAGGCAATGCCGGTTTGTAAAGCGCGCGGGTTTTGACACCGTCCTTTGCCGCCAATGTGACTTCAGTAAAGCCGGTCGGCGGCGCGGGGCGATCTTGCGGAGCAGGGTAAAACAGCTTTGCCTGAAGCAGCCATAGCAGCAGCAGAACGGCGGCATAAAAGGCCCCGATCCCAAGCAGAATATTGCCAAGCATTTTCATCAAGAAACCCTACGCCCTAATCGCCTGTGAAATTGGCCTGACGCTTTTCAATCAAGGCGCTTACGCCTTCCATATGGTCGGCTGTTGGATGCATCAAAGCCTGCGTATTGGCCGCCATTTCGAGCGCAGTATCGTAGGATATTTGCGTGCCTTGACGCAGCAAGTTTTTGGTATGGCGCAGCGAGTGCGGCGGCATCAGTGCGATTTTATCCGCCATAGCCCGCGCTTCTGCAAGCAATTCATCATGCGGCACAACGCGGCTGACAAGGCCCCAATTTTGCGCCTGCTCTGCGCCAATCACATCGCCGGTGTAAAACAATTCCGACGCGCGGCTCATCCCGATGACGCGCGGCAAAATCCATGTTCCGCCATCGCCGGGAATAATGCCAAGCTTGAGGAAAGTGACGCCAAATTTCGCTTTGTCACTCGCAATTCGAATATCAGCAAGGCATGCGACATCGCAGCCCAGCCCAATTGCAGCGCCATTGACCGCCGCAATCACTGGCACGCGCAGGCCGTGAAGCGCGCGCAAGATGCGATGGATGTTGTTACGATAACCGTCAGAGATTGTCGGTGGATTGCCGCCAAATGTGCCCGAACGCTCCTTCATCGCTTTCACATCGCCGCCTGCTGAAAAAGCGCGACCCGCCCCTGTGAGTATGACGCAGCGCACGTCGACATTTTCATTGATTGCGCGCGCTGCAGCCTCAAATTCTTCACCATCACCTGCTGCGCCCAAAGGGTTCATCGTGTCGGCGCGGTCAATCGTCAGAGTGGTAACGGGGCCGCTATTTTCAATTTGGAGAAGGGTCAATATTCTATCCTCGTTCATTCGTTGTAAGGGTACTAACCCTAAGGAGTGTGCTATGCTAGTACGCTCTTGCCCGCCTGGGTGGAGGAGTATAACGCGGACCTTGAGCCTTCAGGAGAGACATTTGTCGACGCTTGCAACCCTCATTCTTGCACCTGCGGTGATGGCGGCCCAGCCCGCTCTACCGTCAGTGATGCCTTATGCAGTGCCCGCTGTTATGCCCGCCTCTGTCTCAAGCGGGCCGATTGCGATGCAAACCAGCATTGCAGCGATCAGCTGGTCTTTGCCTGCAACAACGGCGGCTGTATCGGTTCAAGCAGACGCGCAAACACCGCAGCCAACAGAGCCTGAGCCGGCTTCAACTCAACCAGAAACTCCCTCAGATGAGCCGCCTCAACCCTCTCCAGTAGACAATGAAATCGTCGTCACAGGCGGTTACGGTCCTCCCAAGGAAGACCCGCTGATGCGCGTCAATGAGCGCGCCTTTGATGTGGTCGACGGCGTCGATCAGGCGCTGGTCGGGCCAATCGCTTATGCTTACGAAGACGCTCTGCCCAGCCCAATCCGCGATGGCAGTCGCAATGTGCTGCAAAATCTGCGCGAGCCGGTAAACTTCGTCAATTTCCTGCTCCAGTTCAAATTTGGCAAAGCGGTGGAGACACTTGGCCGTTTTGCGATCAATTCCACCCTTGGCCTTGGCGGCGTGATTGATGTCGCGGGCAAGGAAGGCATTGGCCTGCCTTACCGGCGCAATGGCTTTTCAGACACCATGGGTTTTTATGGCGTAGGGGACGGCCCGTTTCTGGTTTTGCCGCTGATTGGCTCGACAACTTTGCGCGATTTGATCGGTTCTGGCCTCGATCAGGCGGTGTTACCCTATGTCGCTGGCAAGCCGTTCAACACGCCGGAATATGGCATCCCAGCCTATGCGTTTAACTCGCTCAATGCGCGGCTCGAATTTGACGAGCAATTGCGGGATATTCGCGAGGGCGATGATCCTTATGTGCAATTTCGCACAGAATATCTGGAGAAGCGTCAGTTTGAAATCGACCTGCTGAAAGCTGGCGATAACCGCGCCGGAATTCCTGGTGCTTACCTTCAGTATAAGCGTGAACGCGAGGCCGCTATTGAAGCGGGAACAACGCCTCCGCCTGCGCCCGGTGAAGAACCAGAAGCAGTA
>JALZVZ010000015.1 GCA_023299945.1 Altererythrobacter sp.
TGATGAGCAGATTGATAATGCGCGCGACCAAGGGGTTGTTTCAAAGCGCGAGGCGTGAAGCCTTCGGCGTCAGTCAGGCCATCTCTCAGATTTAGCGGATCGGTACGGGTCTGATGGCCTGAGCAACGATGAAAAGCGTGAATTGGAAACCAGAACGCAACTTTTGCGCGACCAAACCGCGGCGCAAGTGTTTGGACCGGTGAAGCCCGATTGAAGGCGTGAACGAGGCAGATCTGTTGTCTTGAGATCAGCCGTTTAGAACGCTAGTAAGCTAATGATTGGAATTACTTACCTTCGCGTAGCCAAATAATGGCGTCGTAGCGATTTTTGAAATACTCGACATTAATGCCTTTGCTCAAGCGTTTATATTGCATTCGTGCAAGCGAACTTGCGTCAATAATTGCAATGCTCTTGAGCCCAAATTTGGCTGACAATAGCAAATGATCGCGGATTGCATCGCTGGTGCTGCGATCCTGCGGCATGAAACTGGAAAAATCGACGAGCGCATAGATCGGCAAGCGTTCTTTTATCAAGGGAATGCATGCAGTGTTTAGCTCGTCGAAATAGCTCTGAATGGTATCACAGCTCCAATATCCAGCGATTGTTGATTGGAGTTCGCAGTGCTCTTTCAAAAGAGTGGTTCGTGAATAGGGGGTAGTATCTTCCATCTGCCCGATTTACCGGAATGCAGTAAAGCTAAGGTAAAAATCACAATTTTCGGAAGTGGAGATCAATTTATTCGCTAGATTTTGCGAAAATTTGAAAGAAATTGTAATTACAATATAATTGAACTTTACTCTAACCGCTACTCTCTCAACGGTTTAGGTAAACGCTGGGGTCGCCCTCAACCCAAGGCGCGTATTTTGGCATTATGCTGGCGAAAAGGTCAGAAGCCAGGTGGGCCTCCAGCCATTCTTGCAAGGGGACCAGGCTTTGCTCATCGAACCAATCGCGGTCGGTGTTGGCAAACTGGCGGATGAAGGGAAAAATAGCGATATCAGCCAAAGTTCGGGCTTCACCGTTCAAGAAAGGCTGCGCTTGCAATCGGTCGTTTAGCGCCTCAAGAAATTTGAAACCGTGGCCGCGGTGATCGTAGCGGAATGTATCCGTGTCATCGCCGGATTCCTCCGGGTAGCGGGTGGGGTATTTATAGCGGTCGAGGTGCTGTTTAAACTGGCCATCATTGCGCGCGATCAAATCTGCATCATCGCCAGACAGCCAATTTTCCGGATCATTTTGCGCAAGTGCCCAGCGCATTATTTCGATGCTTTCCTCAAGCGCGGTTGAGCTATTGATGGCCAGCACAGGCACGGTTGCCTTGGGCGATATTTCGAAGAGCTGGGGCGGTTTATTCGCCAGTTTCACCTCGCGCAATTCGCAGGCGATACCAGCCACCATCAACGCCATTCGCGCCCGCATTGCATAGGGGCAACGGCGGAAGGAATAGAGGATAGGGAGATCGTCTTGGTTCACGTTTTTGCGTCCTTCAATGCGCTGCTGTAATTCGCCTCCCAATCCGAAGATTCAGCGTCAAAGCCATCCTGTTTGCGTTTGGAGGTTTGCTCGCCGCCAATGTGCTGTTCTCCGCGTTTCTTCGCAAGTTGCTGTTGATGTTGGCGTTCAGCATACCTTGCACGCTGTTCTGCGTTGCGCTCGGTAATACAATGCGGGCAGCTGACCCCTTCGGCATAATCATCGCTGGCAAGATCGTCTGCGTTTAGCGGGCGGCGGCAGGCAAAGCACAGCTCGTAGGAGCCTTCAACAAGCCCATGCCCAACAGACACGCGGCTGTCGAAGACGAAGCATTCGCCTTCCCATTGGCTTTCTTGCTCTGGCACATTTTCAAGGTATTTAAGGATGCCGCCCTTGAGGTGAAACACGTCTTGAACGCCTTCGGATCTCAAGAAACTGGTCGATTTCTCGCAGCGGATACCGCCGGTGCAATACATTGCGACCTTGGGCGTTTTGCCCCGTTCCAACCTACCCTGTTCCAGCAATTTTTCGCGCTGCTCGCGGAACCATTTAGGAAAGTCGCGAAAGGCTTTTGTCTTGGGATCAATCGCGCCCTTAAACTGGCCAATCGACACCTCGTAATCGTTGCGGGTGTCGATGACGATGGTGTCAGGATCCGCGATCAGATCGTTCCAATCCAGCGGGTCAACATAGGTGCCGACGCTGGCATTTGGATCAATATCGGGTTCGCCCATGGTGACGATTTCTTTTTTGAGCCGCACCTTCATGCGCAGGAATGGCATTTCCTCGCAGGCAGAGAACTTCACCTCTAACTCGGCGCAATCAGGAAGGGTGCGGATGTGATCCAGCACAGCGGTGACAGCCTCTTCGCTGCCAGCAATAGTGCCGTTTACCCCTTCATGCGCAAGCAGGATTGTGCCCTTGGCTCCCGCCGCATCGCACGCCTCTTGCAACGGCCCTTGAAGCGCGGCGAAATCGTCGAACTTCACAAAGCGGTAGAGCGCCGCGACTTGGATGGGGAGGTTAGTTTTCAATTCGGCAGCCATTATCAGTCCATTTGTGGTTCAGGCCTCGGCGTTCGAGCATTATATTTTGCCCAATGTTACAGTCTTTTGCCAATTCCAAATCAGCCGTCAAAGTAGCCATTTGTCCATCTTCTAGTTTTACGGCGACATCATAAGACGTACCCGAGTTTGATGGAAATAGAGCAATATTGGTGATTGATCCCGATATGAGTCTCGGCGGCATTTCGTCGATGGTGTTTAGCCTAAATAGTCCAATCCAAATCAGTCCTCCAAATACAGCAAAGCAAAGTAGCAGCGTCATAATTGGATGCTCTCTAAGAGATGAGCTGACGTACGAGAAGCTCAATCCAACCTCATTACCCAGCCATGCGTATCATCCACCGTCCCGCGCTGAATGCCGACAAGCTTTTCGCGGATAGTGCTGGTCAATTGTCCCGGTCCACCATTGCCGATTACAAATGCGCCATCCTTGCTCTCAACCTTGCCAACGGGGGTCACGACCGCCGCGGTGCCGCAGGCCATGGTTTCCAGCAGACGGCCGGAACCTGCATCATTGCGCCATTGGTCGATGGAGTAAGGCTCCTCGCGCACGTCCAAGCCTTCCTCGCGGATCAATTCGATCAGGCTGGCCCGCGTAATGCCGGGCAAGATTGTGCCGGTGAGCGGCGGAGTGATCACGCTGCCGTCTGACATGACGAAGAACAGGTTCATGCCGCCCAATTCCTCAACCCATTTTTTCTCCACCGCATCGAGGAAAAGCACTTGATCATGGCCGCGCGCAAAGGCCTCGCCGGTGGGCACAAGGCTGGCTGCATAATTGCCGCCGGTTTTTGCCGCCCCTGTGCCGCCGGGCGCTGCGCGCGAATATTCAGACTGCCAAATGCTGACCGCTGGCGCGCCCGACTTGAAGTAATTGCCGGCAGGCGATGCGATCACCATGAATTTATACTGGGTCGCGGGGCGCACGCCAAGGAATGCTTCGGTCGCGATCATAAACGGGCGCAAATATAGCGAGCCGCCCTCAACACTGGGGAACCAAGCTTTGTCGGCAGCGACCATTTGCTTGCAGGCCTCTAGGAACAATTCCTCCGGCAATTCGGGCATGGCCATGCGCACAGCGCTTTTGTTGAAACGGCGCGCGTTTTCTTCTGGGCGGAACAGCGCCATAGAGCCATCTGCCAGGCGGTACGCCTTCATCCCCTCAAAGATTTCCTGCGCATAATGCAAAACGCTGGCGGCGGGATCGAGCATGATGGGTTCGCGCGGGCCGATGCTTGCACTGTGCCAGCCGCCTTTTTCTGCGTCGTAATCGATCACGGCCATATGGTCTGAAAACAGCGATCCGAAGCCGGGGTCTTTCAGCGCCTCTATCCTGTCATTGTCCGGCATAGGCGAGGGATGGGGTGTTTGCGTAAATTCCATAATGCCCGCGAGATATAAGGCGCGTGTCTTAAGGGCAAGTGTCTTGGTGCAAGACACGCGGCTAACAATGGTTCGAGGCCGAAGGTCTCGCAAGCGCGACCGCGCGCCCGAGCTTATGCGAGGATAGCCAAGTGAGTGAACACGAACGCCGGCGCTTGAGGCGAAACAAGAAGGGCGGCCCCCACCGAAATGAGGAACCGCCCTTAACATGGTCAGCGGCTGGAAGTGCCGCTCACAAAGTTGTCACTGCTTACTCAAATTCAGCGATGATACCTCGTGTGGAACTTTGCCAACCTCTCTACTAAACCATGAGACATTGGATCACCTCCTTTCGCGCTATTAAAGCCAGAACTCCGCCTTCACGGGGAAGTCCAAGACCTGCGTGTGCCGCTGATCTTGGTGCTGAGTTTGATGGAATTTTTGCGGAATGCAAGTGGGAAGTTTTTGTTTTCCGCACGCCATCCAGTGCGCGAGATCCTTGGCCTTTCAGGCCTGCGGGCGGCCGTGCGGCCTTGCGGTCACCGGGGCGGTCACCTGGGCGGTGACCGAGCCAGCGCGAATTATTACCCCTCCTTCTTACCTGCAATCCTCAATCACGCGGCTGATTTCCGGCCAAGCGGGCAGGTAAAGCGTTTGCAAACCTTGTGTCTCAATCGCAACCCGACCCTTGGTGATTGCCATTGCATCCAGCAGGCTGTCATTCGCTGACAAATCTGCGCGGATCACCGTGGTTGAATTTGGGCTGGGCTGCGCGGTCAATGTCCGTGCAGTTGTCTCGGTGCGTATGGTCATGCTCCGCGCGCTTTGACCCTGCGCACTTTGCATCAGGCTAATCTGGCGATCGGCGCGGTGGCAATTGAACGCAAAAGCGGGCGTGAGGCCCGCTTCTCCAAACAAAGCTTGCGAGCCAAATGCAGCGGGTTGATAGCGCCAATTGCCGCGCGTTTGCGGCGCATCGAGGTAACTTTCAAAACGCTGCTGCGGAACCGGCTGCGGCACGGGCTGCGGAACTTGTTGAACAACGGGCCGTGACTGGGCCGCGGTCGGTGTAGGCGTCGAAACAGGCTGCGTTTCGGAGGAAGGCACGCAGGCGGCGAGGCCAAGCGCGCCGATCACAACTAGCGAAATCGGAGCGATATAAATGTATGGTTTCATGCAGGCATAATGCAGGCTATTGCTCCTCGCGTAAATGAACAAAACACATTCATCCTCAACTGGCGCAGCGGCGGCGAAGAAGCAACGCGTGGATCAGATGCTGGTCGAGCGCGGTTTGGTTGAGAGCCGCACCCGCGCGCAGGCGTTGATCATGGCGGGGCTGGTCTTTTCCAGCGAGACAAAAATCACCAAATCGGGCCAGCAATTGCGCAGTGATGCGCCCATCGACGTGCGCGGGCGTGACCATCCTTGGGTCAGCCGCGGGGGGATTAAACTGGCCCATGCTCTGGAAGAGTTTGGCATTGATCCCAAGGCAGCGGTGGCAATGGATATTGGCAGCTCGACCGGAGGCTTTACCGATGTATTGCTGCAAGGCGGCGCGGCACATGTTTTTGCAGTGGATAGCGGCACCAATCAGCTGGCGTGGAAATTGCGCCAAGACGAGCGGGTCACTGTGTTGGAGCAAACCTCTGCCCGCATTTTAACCCGCGATCATATTACGCGCGATTGCGAGCTGGTCGTGTGCGATGCGAGCTTTATCGGGCTGTCCAAAGTGCTGGAGCGGCCATTGGAATTGGCCGCGGAAAAATGCACGCTTGTTGCGCTGATCAAGCCGCAATTCGAGGTGTCCCGCGCAGAAGTGGGCAAGGGCGGCGTTGTGCGTGATCCCGCCTTGCACGCACGTGTGTGCGAGGAAGTGAAAGCGTGGGTGGAAGGCCTCGGCTTTACCGTTCAAGGCATCGCCAAAAGCCCGATCACTGGCCCGGAAGGCAATGTCGAATTTCTCATTTCGGCACAGCGTTAGCCGCCTTGCGGCCATAGCGCGACTTGCGCCCGCGCGCGCGCCTCGCCATGACTTAAAGCAGACGAATCGCGAAGATAGATTTGCATGAGGAAAGCACGGGTCGATTATGAATTTGATTGCTTCTAAAGGCCAATTGCGCGCCAGCTTCTTTCGTTGGGCATTGTTCTGTGTGCCAGCAGTAGCGCTATTGGGGTTTTTGGGCGGCCAAGTGGGTACGCCTGACACCTTATGGTTCGAAGGATTGGCAAAGCCTGATATTTATCCCCC
>JALZVZ010000016.1 GCA_023299945.1 Altererythrobacter sp.
TTTGGCTTATACAGCATGTCGCCTTTACCCAGCAATTGCTCTGCGCCTTGCTCACCCAGAATGGTGCGGCTGTCGATCCGGCTGGTGACTTTAAAGCTGATACGGGTCGGCAGGTTCGCTTTGATCACCCCGGTGATGACGTCGACGGATGGGCGCTGGGTTGCCATAATCAGATGGATACCGGCGGCACGCGATTTCTGGCTGAGGCGCTGGATCAGCACTTCGATTTCCTTGCCAATGGTGACCATCAAATCGGCTAGCTCATCCACGATCAATACGATCAACGGTAGGGCTTGGTAATCGAGCTGCTCTTCCTCGAACATTTCCTCGCCCGTATCAGGGTCAAAGCCGGTTTGAACGCGGCGGCCCAGCGGCGTGCCCTTGGCAGCGGCAGCGGTCACTTTCTCGTTGAAACTGCCAATATTGCGCGAGTTCACCGAAGACATCATCCGGTAGCGCCGCTCCATTTCCTCAACCGCCCATTTCAGCGCGCGCACAGACTTATGCGGCTCTGTCACAACGGGGCTGAGCAAGTGCGGAATATCGTCATAGCTTTTCAACTCGAGCACTTTGGGATCGATTAGGATCAGGCGGCATTCTGCCGGTGTAAAGCGGTAAAGCAGCGATAACAGGATGGTGTTGAGGCCAACCGACTTACCCGAGCCGGTGGTGCCTGCAACCAGCAAATGCGGCATGGCGGCAAGGTCGGCAACAATCGGCTCGCCAGCAATATCCTTGCCCAAAATGATCGGCAGCGCGCCGGTTGCATCGGCAAAATCGGCGCATTCGGCCAGCTCTTTAAACACGACCATTTGCCGGTCAGCATTGGGCAGCTCAATGCCCATTACAGTCTTGCCGGGAATGGGCGAGACGCGCGCGGAAATGGCGCTCATATTGCGGGCGATATCCTCGGCCAAACCGATAACGCGGCTGGCTTTGATACCGGGAGCCGGTTCCAGCTCATACATGGTCACAACGGGGCCAGTGCGCACGGCGGTAATCTCGCCCTTTACATTGAAATCATCCAGCACGTTTTCAAGCAGGCGCGCATTGCGTTCCAGCGCCATCTTATCCAGCGTAGGCACTTGATTGGTCGGCGGATCGGTCAGCAAATCCAAACTGGGCAATGTGTAAGTCGCGAACATATCGCGCTGCTTCGCCTTGGGCATAGTTGCCTTTTTGGGCGGCTTGGTCGGATCTGTAATTTCTGGCGCGCGGCGCTTTTGCTCAATAATTGGCGGCGCATCATCGGCGGCGGTTTTAGTCAGTTTTTTGGGCGCATCACGCGGCGCTGCACTGCGTTCCATCAGGCCGCCTGTATTGTCCTCTACCACAGTCTCGCGGCCGCCGCGGATCCAAAGGTACGCTTTACCTACGAAAGTCGGCAAAGTCAGGAGACTGCGCCAGTCAATCGCAAACACACGCGTCAGCAGGATGACCCCGCCCGCTAGGCTGGCCACGCCAAGCCCAAGCACAACCCAGCCCGAAACGCCTTCGCCGAACCGTGCAGCTATCGCTTCAATTGCAGCTGCGCCCAGCAGTCCCGACATGCCGCCCATTTGCGCAGGGAGCGTACCGCCCGGCCCTTCGAATGCGAGCGCCAAGACAGTGCCCAGCAGGACAATCGCCAGCAGCAATAGGCCGAGCGGCCGCCACCAGCGGGTCGGCTCTTGTTCGTATTCGCTATCGTCTTGGGCGCCCTCAACATTGCTCCACAATTTGCGCGCGGAAATATACAGCAATGGCAGTAGCAAAATCGCAGGCATGCCAAACAGATAAAGCACACGGTCAGCGGCCCACGCCCCGTTCATGCCCATCCAATTGCGCACATCATTGCCCGATGCAGCGGTGGAGGGTGATGGGTCTGTCTGGGTGTAGCTTACGATCGACAGCGTGAGGAAAATCAAAACGCAAAATAGGACAACTGCGCCGGTCATTTGCAGGGCGCGGCTCATGGAGCGGCGAAATGCTGCGCGCCAATCGGCTTTGCCAGTTGTGATGGTTTTATTGCTGTTCATCGCTCGCGACGCCATGGGGTTTATCTCCTGAAATCACCATGAATCCAAGGGGACTCCCGCGTCAAGGGCAGATCCGCCAGTGTGCGCTATCGGCTGATTAACTGCTGAGGCCATCAATCGCGGCCCAGCGCTCCCATTTCAGCGCCTTTGCTTTGCTCGCATCCATCCCGCCCAGCGCAATCACGGGCACTGGCGACAGCTTGGCGAGCATGCGAAAACGACCCACGCCTAGCGCTGGTTCGCCGGGATGCGAGGCTGTTGGAAAGGCTGGGGAAAGTAATATCGCATTGGCGTTTTTTCGGGCAGCTTGTGCAATTTCGCGGGCATTATGCACGGCCGCCAGCTGGATTAAACTTGTGCGCTTTGGAGTCAGTGAAAGCGGCGCTCCATATATGCCGTGGGCGCCCCATTCTCGCGCTGTTTGGGCACTGTCTGCCAAAATAAGCATGTGATCTCGGCTTTGGCCTCGTCGTCTCAACGCCTGAAATCGCGCCCATCTGGCCGCCTCATCCAAGTGATAATGCCGGTAAATAAAGCCTGATCCGCGCGGCAAATTGTCCAATGCTCGCTCCAAAACGGCGTCATTGCGTTCGTCCGAAATTAGCCAAATTTTCGGGAGGGACTGGTGTTGCCGCATCGCATGACTATAGCGTGGCCGCATGGAAAACACACCCAACCAATTGCTCGAAAATGCCCACGCAGAAATCGCTCGCGCTTGCAAGGCGGGCCGCCGGTCGCCCGATCAGGTAACGCTGATTGCGGTCAGCAAAACGCATCCCGTGGAGCGCATAACGCCGCTAATTGATGCCGGTCAGCGCGTTTTTGGTGAGAATCGCGTTCAAGAAGCACAGGGAAAATGGCCTGCATTGCTGGAGCAATATCCCGATATTGCGCTGCATGCGATTGGCCAATTGCAGTCGAATAAAGCGGATGAAGCGGTGGCGTTGTTTGATTGCATCCATGCGCTCGACCGGTCAAGTCTGGTCAAGGCGCTCGGCAAAGCGATGGACAAAGCGGGCAAGCAGGTGCCGTGCTTTATTCAAGTGAATATCGGCGCAGAGGAACAAAAAGGCGGCTGCATGCCTGCCGATTTGCCTGCGTTGATTACTGGGGCGCGCGATGCAGATATTCCAATCGCTGGCCTGATGTGCCTGCCCCCTGCGAGCATTGAGCCTGCGCCTTTCTTTGCGCATTTGGCGAAGCTGGCGGATGACAATGGCGTGACGGGCTTAAGCATGGGAATGAGCGGCGACTATCCCGTCGCGGTGCAATTGGGCGCGACGCATGTGCGCGTTGGCACGGCGCTGTTTGGGATGCGTTCTTAGTCAACTGACCCAGCCAGCCCGCCAACAAAAAAGGGGCGCACCTTGCAGCACGCCCCTTCTTAAAACTCATGCAACTTAATGTTCAGAAATCAAACGTCATTTCCACGCCAGCCTGACGGCCTTTTGCCAATGGTGAGAATGTGCCCGCAGCAGGGGCCGCATCAAACGGGGTGTTTACGCCGTTGGAAAATGCGCCTGTACCAAATGGCAATTGGGTGTCGCCGCCTGCTTGCACTTGGTCGAGCAAATTTTTGCCGTAAATCGACAGGGACAAGCCATCCATCGGTGTGTTCCAAGTGATGTTCGCTTCAAGATTGTCAGCTTGCTGGATGAAGCCGAAATTGTTGTCTGTAAAGGCGATCTCATCGCGGAACTGATAATTGACGCGGGTCAAAATGTCGCTTGAACCCAAGTCCAGCTCGTGAATCACGCCAACACCCCAGGTCACTTCTGGAACGCGCGGCAGACGAAGTGCTAGATCAGCGTCGTCGATCATTCCATCGCTGGAGATATCAAAGAAAACTGTGTCATAACTATCGTCGATAATACCGATATTCGCAGTGAAGATCAGCGAATCCGACAAGCGTGCGCGTCCTTCTGCTTCGACGCCAAAAATGCTCGCGTCCGCGGTGTTGAAAATCGATTGCACAACGCCTGCAACTGGATCGGATTCATTCACTTCACGTTGCAAATCGGCGATATCGGTCAGATATGCAGCAACATTCAGAGTGAGTGACCCATCGGATGTTTGGAACTTGCCGCCAATTTCGAAATTGTTGACCTCTTCTTCGCCGAAAGAGCGTGATCCCGTTGCCGCAGCGACCGCTTCGAATGCGATCGCATTGGTAATACGGAAGTTGAAGCCACCAGACCGGAAGCCGCGTGTCCAGTGAGCGTAAATTTGGCTGTTATTCCACTCATATTGTAGTCCCAATTTGGGCGAAAGATTGCGGAAACGCACGGTATCAGAGAAGCCATTTGTCTCTGTTGGTATCGTCGGATTGGTTCCAGTAACCGGGCAAGTGCCTTGCAATACTGAACATTCGGCGCGCGGCCGGATGAAGGTGATGTCTGCATCCTTGGTTTCTTGACTCCAGCGAAGTCCTCCAATCAATGACAGATTGTCGGTGAGGCGGAATTGGCCATTGGCAAACAGTCCAAGAACTTCATGGTCTTGGGCACCCCCACCAAAGAAGGTCGGCGAACCGATGATGTTGCGTACCTCTGTGTATTCCAGTCTTTGGTCAAAATAGAATGCGCCAACGGTCAGATCAAAATCACTGGTTGATACCGCATAGCGCAGTTCGTTTGAGATCTGATCCTGGGCGGTTTCTGTGTTGGAATGGAAGATGAAGGTCGGCAATGCGTCAATATCGGCATCGGTGGTCGCCTGATAATCGCGAAAGCCAAAGATATTGGTTAGCGTGCCCGGCCCGATATCCCATTCCGCTTTTAAAGAGGCATTGAGCGTTTCGTTCGTGTAAGAGCCTGGATTGTCGATAGCGAAATCAAATGTTTCGCGGTCAAACACCCCGCGGTTTTGGGCAGATGGGCCATCGCCTTCGCTGTCGAAATAATCGACTTTACCAGTCAATGTCAGGTCGCCAAAGCGCCCTTCCAATGCTCCGCGCAGGATGTAGGTTTCGGCAGCACCATGGTTCGAACCATCGAAACCATTGATGAAATAGCCCTCGTCATTGTTGTAATAGGCGCCGAGTTTGAACAGCAGTTTGTCTTCTACCAAAGGTCCAGAAACAACGGCTGATGCGGTGTAATTCGCGCCGCCGCGCCCACCATCCAAAAGCGGTCCATCAACGGCTGCGCGCACTTTGCCGGTGAAGTAGTCGGTGGGGTTGCCTGTGTTAATCAGAACGGCGCCGCCTGTCACATTGCGGCCAAACAAGACCCCTTGCGGGCCGCGCAGAATTTCGACGCTTTCCAGATCGAAGACATCGAACACGACGCCTGCGTTGATTCCAAGATAGACCCCGTCAACGAATACGCCGACTGTTGGGTCGATCGAGGGGATCGAGCTGTTAATGCCAAGCCCGCGGATTGAGAAGTTTGCCTGTCCGCGGCTGGTGCCGATCTGATCCAGCGATACGTTTGGTGCAGAATAGGATAGCGATTGGATATCACGCACTTTCAGCGCTTCCAAGCTTTCGGCGTTAAACGCGGTGACGGCCAATGGTACATCTTGAACGTTTTCAGCGTTCTGAGCTTTCGTTCCGGTAACAACGATTTGATTGAAAGCGTCAAGGGCGCTGTCGTCTTGTTCTTGCGCGTCATCCTGCGCGATTGCGGCCGCAGGCATTGCGGCGCAGCTGGAAAGAAGCGCGGCGAAAGTCAGCCGTGAAAAGTTATGAGCTTTCATGGGGTATGTCCTAATGTGAGTTGGGGGTATCGTGATGCTGCAGGCTTATAATCTGCCCACAATAGGATGCAACAAGCATCATTGGTGTAATTTCGCCACATAATATTACGTGGAAATACGCTGATCTCGGCGCTCTATGCATCTTCCAATTCGCGTTGGCGCTGGTCACTTGCCGCCTCAATCAATGCCTTGCGGATTTCATCAAGTCGGGGCTGCGCGATCACTTTATCGCCCATCAAATCAGTTACATAAAACGTATCGGCTGCGCGTTCGCCATAGGCGGAAATTTGCGCTGAATGCACGACCAGATTGCCCTCAAACAATGCATAGGCCAACCGGTTAAGCAGGGCGGGCCGGTCGCGCGCATTGACTTCGATCACGGTAAAGCGATTGGAGGCTTTATTGTCGAAGTTTACACGCGGTGCGACTTTGAACGTGCCTGCACGGTGACGGGCCAGCGGTCGCTGCGCCAGTTTGGGCACAAGCGCCACACGATTGGCGAGTGCATCTGCGATGCTGGTCTTTAGCCGCTCTAGCTGGCCTTCTTCATGAAACGGTTGTCCCAAGGGGTCTTGGACGAGGAAATTATCAACGGCATAACCGTCTTGCGTGGTGTGAATGCGCGCATCGATAATATTCGCGCCCGCCAAATGAATGCCGCCCGCGATGCGGTAAAACAGGCCGGGGTGATCGGATGCAATCACGCTGACTAAGGTCGCTCCGCGCGCCTCATAATATTCGCATTGGATCGAGAGGTTTTCGTCGCTGGATTGTGAGCTGGCAAAATGCCTCAGATTACGGGCGATGACATCATCGGGTTCGGCGATCCAATAGGCCTCGCCAAACTGCTCACCCATTTGTTCAACCAGCTCGGATTGATCGCCAAGCAAGGTTGCTACCTGCTGTTTTTGTGCGGCGACACGCTGGGTGCGGCCATGGCGCATATGGCCCAGCCGCATGCGTTCTTGGGCTGCATCAAACAGATCGCCCAGCAACTGACCCTTCCAGCTGTTCCAAGTGCCCGGGCCAACAGCGCGAATATCTACGCAGGTCAGGATCAGTAGCTGGCGTAGCCCTTCCACGCTTTGCACCTCTGCGACGAAATCCTCGATCGTTTTGGGATCGGTGAGGTCGCGTTTGAACGCGGTGCGGGTCATCAGCAAATGCTGTTCCACTAGCCATGACACCAGCTGTGTTTCGTTAGGATCAAGGCCAAAGCGTGGGCATAATTCCAGCGCCACTTCTGCGCCCAGAACTGAGTGATCGCCGCCGCGCCCCTTGGCAATATCATGCAGCAATACCGCGACATAGGCGACCCGGCGCGAGGCCAGTTTGGGTATCAGACGAGTGCAGCGCGGATGCTCAGCCTTGAGCGCACCTTTCTCAATTTTGTTGAGCAGGCCAATCGCGCGAATAGTGTGCTCATCAACGGTATAATGATGATACATGTCGAATTGCATTTGCGCATTCACTCGGCCAAAATCGGGCACAAACTTGCCGAAGACACCGGCTTCATTCATCCAACGCAGCGCCGTTTCCGGATCGTTTTTGCCGCAAAGCAAATCAAGGAATATCGCATTGGCACGCTTGTCGCGGCGGATGGCGCCTTTGATGAGCTTATTGTCGAGGGCCGCGCGGCGCATCGTCTCTGGGTGGATTTCTAGGCTATTCGCCTCTGCCAGTTGGAATACCTCGATTAGGCGCACGGGATCTTGCTTGAACCAATCTTTCGTAGGCGCAGCGATCTTCCCGCCGAAAACCTGATAGCCTTTAAGATCGCGCGGCTTTTGCTTCCACCCTGCAAAAAAGCCGGAGCGCGCGCGTTTCTTATCGGTCTCAGCGTCCATATGCGACAAGAATACGCCGGTCAGGCTGCCCACGCGCTTGGCCTGAAGGAAGTAGAATTGCATGAAGCGTTCGACCGCGCTTTTCCCGGGTCGATCAGCGAAATTCATGCGCTCCGCCACTTGGCGCTGAAGGTCAAACGTTAGGCGGTCTTCGGCACGGTCGGTGAGGATGTGCAAATGGCAACGCACGGCCAGCAAGAACCCTTCAGCGCGGCGGAAACTGCGATATTCGCTTTTGGTAAAAAGGCCGAAATCCACCAGCTCGCGGGCGCTGCGGGCTTGGTGTATATATTTGCCGATCCAATAGAGTGTTTGCAGATCGCGCAGGCCGCCTTTGCCCTCTTTGACATTGGGTTCCACAACATAGCGGCTATCGCCCATGCGCTTGTGACGATCATTGCGTTCCTGCAATTTCTCCTTGAGGAAATTACGCTCTGAGCCTTTTACGATTTCATTCCAGAAGCGCGCAGCCACCTCGTCATAAAGCGCCTGATCGCCCCAGATAAAGCGCGATTCCAATTGCGCGGTACGGATGGTCAAATCCTCGCGCGCCATTTTCAGCGTATCATCAATAGTGCGGCTGGAATGGCCGACCTTTAGGCCCAAATCCCATAGGATGTAGAGCATCGCCTCGATCACTTGTTCGCACCACGGAGCGCGCTTCATCGGCGTGATAAAGGCAATATCGACATCGGAATGCGGCGCCATTTCTGCGCGGCCATAGCCGCCAACCGCAACCAAAGTCAGGCGTTCAGCAGCCGTACGATTGGCAATCGGATAGACATAGCCCACGATATAGTCATGGATCAGCCGCAGCAATTGATCGACCAGAAACGCTTGGCCGCCCGTGCATTCATGCCCAGCAGAAGGCTTTTCCTCTAGCCGCCGTGCAATTTCTGCTCGCCCGTCACCCAGCGCCGCCTTCAGCAGCTCAACAATAGGCTGGCGCGCGTCCTCTCCCTGTTCTTTGGCAAGCGCTGAAATAGCCTCAGCCAGAGCGCGCCGATTGATGATCTCGCGTTGATTGGGGATGCGGGTGCTGGATAAGGACATGGGGTTCTTCGCTTCTACTCCAGCAAATCGCCTGCGAACATGGTTTTCACCGTGCGCTTGTCGACTTTCATTGTGCCAAGACGCGGCAAGGATTTGTCGGATTCCCAAATCAGCGACACTTGCGGAATTTTGAAAGGAGCAATGCGTTCCAGCAAGAATGCATGCAATTCATCCGCCGTCAGTGACTGGTCAGGCTTGGTCAAAAACACGGCTGCTGGAACCTCGCCAAAGCGTTCGTCAGGGACGCCAAATACGGAACATTCCGCCACCGCTTCATGCGCATAAATGGCATCTTCAACTTCGATGCAGGTGATGTTCTCCCCGCCGCGAATGATGATGTCTTTTTTGCGGTCAACAATGAAGAGATAACCTTCAGGGTCGAGATAACCCAGATCACCGGTGCGGAACCAGCCATCATCGGTGAAGGCGTCTTGCGTCGCCGTTTCGTTTTTCCAATAGCCTTTGAAATTGGCAGCCGAGCGAATGCAGACCTCTTCCACTTCGCCTTGCGGCTTTGGCTTGCCGTCATTGCCGATAATGGCCAGTTCGACCATTGGTTTGCTGGCCGTGCCGGTTGAGCCTGGCTTAGCGATGTAGTTTTCATTCACATTGCCGCAGCCAACCGCGTTTGTTTCTGTCAGGCCATAGCCCAGCAGCGGAAAGCCGCCAGGAAAAGCCTCTTTGATTTTGGTCACATGTTCAACCGGACGCGGCGCGCCGCCAGCGGCAAAGCTTTTGCAGCTTGAGGTGTCGAATGAGGCCAGATCAGGGTGATTGGCGATCTCAAAACTCATCAAAGGAACGCCAACGAAATAGGTCACTTTTTCCGCTTCGATCAGACGCAATGCTTCGCCTGCATCCCAGCGCGGCATCATCACCAGCTTACGCGCAATGGCGAAAGATTGGAGGAATAAAGGCACTTCGCCGGTGACGTGAAACAAGGGTACAGCGACCAGCGCGCATGGCTGCGCGCTCATATCTTCGCCGCGGCTTTCCAGCAGAACCTTGGCCATGGCGCTTTGCGCGACATAGCTCATCGTGCCCGTTATTACGCCGCGGTGATCGGAATAGGCCGCCTTGGATTTGCCAGTTGAGCCTGAGGTGTAGAGGATAGTTGCCAGATCATCTGGGCCAAGCTGACCCAGCATTGCCATGGCCGTCATGCCGGGGTTTTCTTCTGTATGCCACATCGACGCCAGTCCAGCAGCAGGCGAGCAATCATGTTCGATCATCACAAGCTTGGCGCCGTGCTTATGTCCTTCTAGGCGTTTGGCGCGGCCGGCATCGGCCAGAACCAGATCGCATTCAGCCAGGTCAATCCCGTAGGCCAGCTCGTCACCAGACCAGAAACCATTGAGCAAAGTCGCGCAGCCGCCCGACATAATAATGCCCATATACGCGACGATCCAATTGGTGGAATTGCGCGCCGCAATGCCAATACGGTCGCCCTTTTTCACGCCGTGAATATGGGTGAGGCCGGCGGCGACATGCAGTGCGGCCTGATAGGTCTCACCAAAGGTGAGGCGGATGTCGCCATCAACCAGAAATTCTACATCTGCATGCTCATTGCAGAAATGCGCGAAATAATGCGCCAGACTTGGCGGGGCAGATTTGAAAACCGGTACGGAATATCCGTCCATCTCCAGTGCCTCTGTTTCAAATGGTTGGCCCGGTTGGACAAGCTGACCAACGATTTTTTCCAGTGCAACATCGAGCTCTGTGAGCATGCGTATTTAACTCCTCTCTCAAGTCCGGTGACATGGGTTTGCAGCCAGTTTGCTGCAAACTTGTCTCCGCCAAATATAAGCGCAGGCTTTCCCCACTAGCCATGCTGTGCCAAAAGCCGATCGCAACTTGCGTCAAGAGACCGGCGCGCCAACTATTAGGGACTTTGCATCTTGCTGTCACTACTTGCTTTAACGGCATCTGCCGACCCAATTATGTGGGCGGATTTGGGCCTAAAATCCTACCTGTTTGAAATTGGTTCATTTCAGCTGCGCTACTATTCACTGGCCTATTTGATCGGGGTGATTTTTGCCTATTGGCATCTATCAAAGATGATCAAATCGCCCGGTGCACCGATGGCCCAGCGCCACGCCGATGATCTGTTTTTCTATTGCACATTGGGCGTGATCCTTGGCGGGCGGCTTGGCTATGCAGCGTTTTACACCGGCGGTGATACCGGCAAAGACAGCCTGTTCACCAGCTTTGAGGGGGACGGTTTTGTCAGCTGGGAATTGCTCCGCCTTTGGGATGGCGGCATGAGCTTCCATGGCGGCGTTTTGGGCGTGCTTCTGGCGATTTTCTTCGTGTCGCGTTCCGGCGGGCAAGGCGGCAAGCTCTCCTTCTTGCGGGTTTGCGATTACATTGCAGTCAATGTTCCGATGGGCATGCTCTTGGGGCGGCTGGCGAATTTCACCAATGGCGAGCTGTGGGGCCGCGCGAGCGATGTGTCATGGGCGATGGTTTTCCCCGGCGGCGGTGATATCGCGCGTCATCCCAGCCAGCTATACCAAGCGGGCCTTGAGGGGCTCGCGCTGCTGATTGTACTTATGTGGATGTTCTGGCGCACAAAAGCGCGTTATCGGCCCGGTCTGCTGGTGGGTGTGTTCACCATCGGTATGGCAGCGGCACGTTTCTTCAATGAATTTTTCCGAGAGCCCGATGCGCATTTGGCCAATCGCGTGGTCGAAACCGGCCTGTCCCAAGGGCAATGGCTGACGATCCCGATGTTCTTTGTTGGCCTTTTCGTCATCATCTATGCGCTCACCCGCAAGGATGAAGCGGTGGCAAGCAGGGCGCCAGAATAAGAGGCATGAGTGAGAAGGCGCGCGATCTAGCTGCCGGTTTTCGCCGTCTTATCCGCG
>JALZVZ010000017.1 GCA_023299945.1 Altererythrobacter sp.
CAAAGCCGCATCTTGAGGCATGCCATTGCGAAATGTGCCGCCGTTGGTGCGGCAGCGCCTATCTCGCGGTGCAAAGCAGCGATGATGTTGGCGGCATGAGTTTGGGCGAGGAGATATTCGTCGATGAACAACCCGATTATTATACGTTTGCGCAGGACACCCACCGCAAGACCGGCGCCGAAGTTATCGCCGAGGCAAAGGCTGCGGGGTTTGCGTTTTGATGCACCTTCTTAAACTGAGCGCCGCTACACTGCTGGCCGCCGGCCTCGCCGCTTGTGCCGGCTCCCCCGGCCCGGTTGGCAATATCGCCGTGCCGCAGCCTGCAAAGCCCGTTGTGCTGCAATCCTACCTTGGCAAATGGTATGAATATGGCCGCTATGAAGCCCCGTTTCAAAAGGGCTGCGAGGGCGTGACCGCTGATTATTCCTTGCGCGATGATGACAAGATCAAAGTCGTCAATGCTTGCTACAAAGACGGGCTGGATGGCGAATTTGACCAAGCCATTGGCAAAGCGAAAATCGTCGCTGATGATGGCGGGCCGGCGGGCTCAAAATTAAAGGTCAGTTTCTTTGGGCCTTTCTATGGCGATTATTGGGTGCTGGACCGCGGCGAGGCGGATGCCAACGGCCAATATGCGTGGTCGATTGTGGGCGAGCCTTCGGGCCGCTATTTGTGGATGCTAACCCGCGCACCTCAGCCTGATGCAGCATTGCGCAGCCGGCTGGAGGCCCGTGTTCGAGAATTGGGCTATGATTGGTCGCTGGTGCGATTGACCCAGCAACCTGCCGGTTAACAAGCCTGCCGCTTTTCTCTCTTACATCACCCTGACAATTCTGGTGATTATTGATCCAGCTTGAAGACCAAGGAACCCTGCGTTTGAAGCGGGGCGAGGGGTTGTTTTGCTTTCACTAATGCACCTCAGCACAGTCAGTGCAGCGATGACCAATGCCGAGGTTGATGCGCTGGCCAAGCGGCCGCCGGAAATGACTAGACCCGCTTAAAGCGCTTTATCTGGGCGCGGCGCGTGCTTGTCTTTTTGCGCCTTGCCCAGCACGCGCTCCAAACGCTGTGCCATAGTGTTTGCCGCCCGCCGAGCGGCCGTATCCACATCGCTGGCATGTTCTGTGACGCCGATGGGCTTGTCGCCGCGCGGACGCACTTCGATCATGCACGTCTTGTCATCTGCGCCGCCCTTATGCGCGTTTTCATCCGAGACATGCACTTCGATCCGGGTCAGCCGGTCTTCGAACCGGGCAAGCTTAGCCCGCACCGCATCCTCGATCCGTGTCGCCACATTATCTGTGCCCATGACAGAGCTGTCAGAATTAAACTGGAACTGCAATTCAGATGTATTTGGCATTGGGGGAATGCTCCTCTCAAATGGTTTTGTTCTCCCATGAATATGGGTCTTCGCAGGCGATTTTCCAGCGAAATCATCTGGGTTTCTGTCAGTTATACGCTAGAGCGTTGTGACTATGCCCCAGACTGTTACCATTCTCATCGATGCCGATGCCTGCCCTGTGAAGGATGAGATTTACCGCGTCGCAGACCGCTTCAAAGCGCAGGTGCGCGTTGTCGCCAATAGCTATTTCCGTGTGCCCATCTCTGACCGCATCCAGCGCGTGGTCTTAGAAGGCGGCGCGGACGGGCCCAAATTCGATGCCGCCGATGATTGGATCGCGGACAATGCTGACCCGCGGTCCGTCGTCATCACCGCCGACATATTGCTTGCGGAACGCTGCCTGAAAACCGGAGCCACAGTGATGGCGCATAATGGCAGGCCCTTCGACAAATCCAGCATTGGCAGCGCGCTGGCGACGCGGGCAATCATGGAAGATTTGCGCGCCGGTATGGCCGGAATGGATGGAAGCGTAGGAGGCGGGCCGCCCCCTTTCAGCAAATCGGACCGTTCGCGTTTTCTGCAAGAGCTCGACCGCGTGTTGACCGCGCTCGCGCGCTAGGCTGAGCGCCCGCACAAAATCACACTGGCCTAAGGTGACAAAGGTTACACCGTGTCACCTTTGTGTAAGCCAGCCGTTTGCTCATCAAACTCCTCTAAAAGCGCAAGAACTTGCTCATGGCTCAAAGCAGAGTGACACGGGGAGTTCGCACATTGTTTGTCACCTTCCTCATCTTGGCCACCTTCTTGAGCGCGCTCTTGAACTTCCTCGTCCTCGCCCTCCAACTCCCCTTCTTCTTCCTCCCAATAGCCATCATCGGCGTAATATTCCTCCGCCTCTAGGCGGTCTGCATGGGCCTCGATCTCTTTGGCAAAGCCGGAATAGCGCGCCTCGGCATTCTCCAAATGCTCCCGCTCGCTCGGCTCTTCGAATTGCGGCGCGCCGGTATCCACCGCCTCGCCCGCCTCCACTGCGCCCAGCAACCCTTCGAAATCGCGGGCATGCCGCTCTGCCTCCGGCCCCAGCCTGCCGGCCTTCGGATTGCCGCGCGAGGTCATCCGGTTCAGCATCGCCACCGTCAGCCGCTCATCATATTTGCGGTAGCTGCCCACTTGCTCGCCTTGGAAAAAGATCGGGCGCTCTATGCCATTGATCGCGCGGTCGAGCGCGGCATGGGCGAGCACATCATAGGAATGATGAAACGCCACCTCCCACGCCAAATCAAACGCCTCCCCCTTAAGCCGCGAGCGCAATCGGTAGGCCGATTGCCGCGACATAGAGACAGAGCGCGCCGCCACCGAGACCGAATGGCTAGCCGATAAAGCGCGCAAAAACGCTGCTTGTTTCGGCAGGGTCCAGCCGTCGATGCGGGTCGCTAGTTTTGAAAGCGGGGCGAGTTGGCCGGTGATCGGCGCGATTTCTTGTTTGCTCATTGAGCAGTGTAATGCAGATTTTGCGCGTGTAGGAAAGTTTGCCCCAAATGCGCCCCAAACCATAACAATCCTTGTGTTTATTGCGCGCAATCCATTAACTGGCACACAGTCGCGCCCATGCCTTTGTAAGAAAACGGTTTCCAAGGCGCTAAAATCATAAAGGATCGCTTCCCTATGCCTATATTCCGTTCTGCCTTGTCTGCTGCCCTTCTGGTCGCAGCTCCGCTGACCGTTGGCGGTTTTGCCGTTTCATCGGCACCTGCATCGGCGCAAAATGCACTCGATCAGTTTGAGGTTACCTTCCAAGCGCGCGAGGCCCAGCGCCGCGCTACCATCTCAAAAGCGATGAACTTTACCGAGGCTGAGGCGGAGCAATTCTGGCCAATTTATGATCGGTACCGCTTGGATGCGAAGGCGCATCAATTGCGGCGCTTGAGAATGATCCGCGAGCTGTCTGAGAATACCGCTGATATGGATGCGGCAACGGCCACGAGCTTGTCGATGCGCGGCCTAGCTTTGGAAGAGGAGCAAATGGCGTCCAAGAAGGTGTTTATCGAAGCGCTTGCTCCGCATATTTCAGGTGCACGCTTTTTCCGGATGTATCAGTTGGAAACGAAGCTGGACGCTATTTTCCGCTTTGGCTGGACACGGCAAATTCCTTTGGCAGTGACCGAAGAAGAATTCAAAATGCTGCAGCAAGACTTTGAGATGAAGCATGCTGAAGAAGAAGCAAAAGCAAAGAAATCCGCCGCAACGACCTGATTGAGAATTTTGGATAAAGCCAAGCCCCGGGCGACCTTGTACGAGGTCGCTCGGGCTTTGGTATTGGGTGATTGAGTTTGTGAATATAAACGCGGCAGGTGTGATCCCGAACGTGTTTCAGGACAACGAATTACTACCCTGCCCAAATGACCAAGGAGCCCTTCGTGTGCATTCTCGCTAGCGGCGCCCGCGGTTACATCTATGCCCAAACCATGATCACGTCTGACTTACAACGCTCTTGAAAGTGTTTGTACCATTCCTCGAATTCAGAGAACGATGACTTATTTGATTGAATAATGAAGATAACAGTCCGCGAAGTGCTGATACAATTCTGCAATGCAAGCCTAAATTTTCTCGGCTCGAAGTAAAATTTTGCGCTCTCTTCCCACAAATTTCGAAAACACTCCTCCCTTGAATTTCCAGCAAGCCCGCGTCCGAAATTTGCACGCCCGCATTCCCGCAAATCTCGCTATACCAATTTGATGCAATTCGAACCCACCAGAGCCGCTGGTCTTGCCCAGCTTGAGCAATTTTTGCCGCGAGCCGGGCGCGCCTATGCCAGCACTCGCAATCACGATCACGGCGGGACCGCGCCGCGCCGCAATGTTTCGCAATTGTCGCCTTGGCTGCATTCTGGCCTCTTGAGCGAGGCAGAAGTGCTGGATGCTGTGCTCAAAGCGCATTCGCCATCGGCGGCTGAGAAATTCGTGAGCGAGGTGTTTTGGCGGGTCTATTTCAAAGGCTATTTGGAGCAGCGACCGACCATTTGGCCCGCTTATACAGAGGCGCGGGACAATGCTCTTGCAGCGGCGGATCAAAACGCGGGTGTGCGCACCGCTTACACGCAGGCGGTGGAGGGGCGCACCGGCATCGCGGCTTTCGATCATTGGGCGCGCGAGCTGACGCGGACCGGATATTTGCACAATCATGCGCGCATGTGGTTTGCGAGCATTTGGATATTCACGTTGAAGCTGGATTGGACGCTGGGCGCGGATTTCTTCTTGCGGCATTTGATTGACGCAGATGCAGCCTCCAATACGCTAAGCTGGCGCTGGATTGCGGGGCTGCATACTAAGGGCAAGACCTATCTTGCGCGGCCCGATAACATTGCGCGCTATACTGCGGATCACCCTGAAGGGCCCTTGCGCGCGGATGGTTTGGCCGGTGAGGCGTTCGCTTTGGAGGAGGCGCGCGAGCATGTCCGTCAGCCTTTGAATTTGCCGCAGAGTTTTGCTCTGCCCGATGCGCCCTACGCGTTGCTGCTGCATGATGAGGGCGCGCATTATGCGCCGCTCGATTTGCAGAGGCCGCCTGTGCTGGTGGTTGGTGCAGCGCGGACGCAGGAGCGTTCCCCTGCGGGATGCGGGGCGCTGGCAGGCGAATTTGCGGATGCTGCGATCAAGCATGCGTTAGCAGAGGCAAGCGCAGAGTTCGGGTGTCCCGCTTCGCATTGGGAGGCAGATGGCGCACCTTTGTCAGACTTGCTCGCTCAGGCTGGCGTCGAGCATATTGTCACGCCGTTTCTGCCCCAAGGCTGGACCCGCGACAGCCTATGGCCGCAGCTTGCACCTCTGGATGCAGACGGCCAGCTGACACAGCATTTGCCCGAATTGCAGCGCCTTGCTTTCCCTTATGCCAAAGCCGGGTTTTTCGGTGTGAAGAAGCAGATGGAAAAGGTGCTGCGCGAGTGCGGCATCCCTCGCCCCGACCAGTTTGAATTGGGCGTTTAAGGACGCTTCACCCGCCAACGAAAAGGCCCCGAGCAATCCGAAGATCGCCCGAGGCCTGCTCTAGCATAACACTCGCTAGACCCGTTTAGCCGGGCATCACAACCGTATCGATCACATGAATGAGGCCGTTGGTCGCGGCCACATCGGTGGCTGTCACAGTCGCGGTTCCGCCTGCTGCATCGGTTAGTACGACATTGCCATCGACGATTGTGGCGGTCAGTTCAGCGCCATTGACGGTGGCGATGGTGTAGCCCGCTTCGCCTGCTTCAGTGATCGCCGCTGTCAGCGTCTCTGCATCCACAGCGCCGGCGACCACATGATATGTCAAAATGCCGCCGAGTGTTTCGGTGTCATTGGTGGTCAGCTCGGTCAGTGCTTCTGCTGGGATTTTTGCGAACGCATCATTGGTTGGCGCGAACACTGTAAAGGGGCCTTCGCCTGACAATGTCTCGCCCAAACCAGCGGCGGTGACTGCGGCCACTAGGGTGGAGAAATCTTCATTGCCCTGCGCCACTTCGACGATAGTGCCAGCAGACGCTTCTTCGACATTGGTCATTTCATCGGCGGTGGCTGTGTCATCTGTGGCAGCTTCATCAGCGGCTGGCGAACATGCGGCAATGGCGAGTGACGCTGCAGATGCGAGCGCAATAGTGATCTTTTTCATGGGGGTATCCTCTAAAATCCAAATGGAATGTGCACGTTTGGGCTGAGCGGCAATCCCGCCTGACCCGTGTGAGTTACGTAAGCACACGCATGTTGGATGTTAGAAAATGGGAAGGAATTGGGAAACCAGGCCTTCGTCTTTGCCCAGCCACCCCCTTACCCACACGTAGCGTTATAATACTCCACCGCTTCGACGATCTTCTTATACTTTTTCAAAAAGCCCTTTACCGGATTTTGATCCAGCGGTGCGCAGCCTCCGAACAAAACCTCCATCGCGGGGCGGTAATTGGCTTTGGTGATCGCGGTAAGCTGCAATGTGCGGTCATCATAAAGCAGATATTCCTTCTCCGTGATTTCAATCGAGCTGAGCGCTTCGCCAAGCGCGCGGCCCGCCGAAGTGCCTTCGGTCAGGCTATCGCCAACCGTGCGCCCGCTTTTCAGCGCATCGATAACGCCCTGCCGTCCAACCGCGCCCGACAGGCTGGCGATGGTGCCAGCGGGCAGAAAATCCGACAATGGCCGCGATGTTCCTGCCGCAGGGTTGTAGGACAGGCGCACATCGCCCGACACCAGCCGCCGCAGATAGGCGCCATCATAGCGGTCGTAAGTGCGCAGCTCTTTCTTGGTCTGCTGGGCAATCAGCAGCGCATCGGTAGAGCTGAGGTAAATCGCATCACTCTCCCCGGTCGGAATAACCAGCAGGATGCGCTTGATGAAGTTCCAATCATTCGACTTGCCCAGCGCAGCAATGCGTCCCTCCAGCACGGTACCATCCATTAAGGTGACTGTGCCCTCGTGGAATTTGGCCATGCCCCACACGCCAGGATCATAAGTGTAGGCATCGCGCTTCTTGCTGAAACACACGCCGGCAAAGACGCATTTTGTGCCCTCAATCCGTTCCAGATCGGCAGGCACGCCAATGACATTGACCTTTTCCTTGGTCGCATGAGCAGGCGCGGCGACAAATGTGAGCGCCGCGATTGCCGCAGCAATGGCCAGTGCGAAGCGTTTAGCGATAATGTTCATGGCTTTAATCCTTTGCTGAAACCCGCGCGACGACCTTAATCTCTACCAAGCCGCCAGGAATATACAGCGCATCGATATCAATCGCGGTCCAGGCCGCAAACGGCGCCTTGAGATAGCGGTTTTTGACCGCCACAAATGCCGGGCCCGATGCAGCAAGATCGGTGTGAAAGCTGGTCACATCAACCACGTCTTCCCAGCTGGAACCGGCCCGCTCCAATATCCGTCCGATATTCTGAAACGTTGCGTCAATCGCCTCTTCGTCGCTTTGTCCCTCTTTGGCGGGACCTGCGATCACGCCAGAGATATAGACAGTGCCGCGGTCAATCACCGCCTCGGAAAAGCCAAACTGCTCATACAGCGCCTTGGTCGCGGCATCATCCGGCATTAAAACCTGCTTGGGCTCATGAGCTGCCGCAAAGGTAGAGCCGAGAGTTGCGAACGCCAGTGTCGCGGTCAGTGCCATTGCCAATGCCGGCGTGCGCGTGGCGGGTTTACGAATTGTTGTCATTGGCTTCCCCCGTACGGCGTGAGCACCGTTTTGCGGCATTAGCCTTGCCAATTATGGCTTAGCAATTTGATCGTCACGCGGCCTGTCGCAACCACCACGCCTTTATCATCCAGCATCGGTACTTCAGCCAAGTAGCCCGCGCTGCCTTTGCGTTTTAGATCGGCGTGAAGTTCCGAAATTTGCTCTTCACTCAACCGGTATTCCGCCGTCACATCACTGGTCGCCATCTTGTGAAAATCCACCGCAATGTCTTTGACAATCGGGAAATGTTCTTGGGTATCAAGGATTGAGATACCCGGATTGGCCGCGGTCGCCTCTGCCAAAACGGTGAAGGCGCCCAGATACATCACATCCACGTGATTGGCATTGGGGCCAATGGGCATGAGGAGTTTGGCATGGCCGCGCTCCATTTCCAGATATTGCATCTGGGTCCGCTCAACAAATGGAACGCGGTATTGGTGATCTTCTGGCTTCATTGCGGCCATGGTTTATTCCTTCATCCCTCGTCGGGCAGATAGAGCTTCTGGCCCATATCTTTATATTTCTCCGACATTTCTTCCATGCCTTTCAGCGCTGCCTGCTTGCTGGCTTCGGCTGTGTCCACGCCCAGTTTCTCTGCGGCGAGGAATGTTTCGGGGCTGGCATTTTGCTTGGCGGCAAAATCGCGCACTTCTTGGCTGATCTGCATGGAGCAGAATTTCGGACCGCACATGGAGCAGAAATGCGCTGTCTTTGCGCCCTCTGCTGGCAGCGTTTGGTCGTGATATTGCTCTGCTGTTTCCGGATCGAGCGACAGGTTAAACTGATCGCGCCAGCGGAATTCAAACCGTGCCTTGGACAAAGCATCATCGCGCACCTTTGATGCAGGATGTCCCTTGGCAAGGTCAGCTGCGTGCGCGGCGAGTTTGTAGGTGATCACGCCAACTTTTACATCGTCGCGATCAGGCAGACCGAGGTGCTCTTTCGGCGTAACATAGCAAAGCATGGCTGTGCCATACCAACCGATTTGTGCCGCTCCAATGCCGCTAGTGATGTGGTCATAACCCGGCGCAATATCGGTGACGAGGGGGCCGAGTGTGTAGAAAGGTGCCTCGCCGCACACTTCCAATTGCTTGTCCATATTCTCTTTGATCTTGTTCATGGGGACGTGGCCCGGCCCCTCGATCATAACCTGCACATCGGATTTCCACGCACGGTGGGTTAGTTCGCCCAGCGTATAAAGCTCGGCAAATTGCGCTTCGTCATTGGCATCCGCAATAGAGCCCGGGCGCAATCCGTCGCCCAATGAATAGGCAATGTCGTAGGCTTTCATAATCTCGGTGATGTCGTCGAAATGCTCGTAAAGGAAGCTCTCTTTGTGATGCGCAAGGCACCATTTCGCCATAATGCTGCCGCCGCGTGAGACGATGCCGGTGACGCGTTTTGCGGCCATCGGCACATAGGGTAGGCGCACGCCGGCGTGGATGGTAAAATAGTCAACGCCTTGTTCGGCCTGCTCAATCAGCGTGTCGCGGAAGACTTCCCATGTTAGGTCCTCGGCAACGCCGCCAACCTTCTCCAGCGCTTGGTAAATCGGCACGGTGCCAATTGGCACGGGGCTGTTGCGGATGATCCATTCGCGGGTGTCGTGAATGTTGCGGCCCGTGGACAAATCCATGACCGTGTCACCGCCCCAGCGGATCGACCAAACCATCTTATCAACCTCTGCCGCCACATCAGAGGCGACGGCTGAATTGCCGATATTGGCGTTGATCTTCACCAGGAAATTGCGCCCGATTGCCATCGGCTCTGTTTCGGGGTGGTTGATATTGTTGGGAATGATCGCACGGCCGCGCGCGATTTCGTCTCGGACAAATTCCGGCGTGATGAGATTGGGAATGCTCGCGCCCCAGCTTTCCGAACCAGCCGTATTGGCCGCAATCAATTCGGCATTCATTTCGCGGCCAAGATTTTCCCGCTCGGCGACATATTCCATTTCCGGCGTGATGATGCCTTGGCGGGCATAATGCATTTGGCTGACGTTCTTGCCGGCCTTCGCGCGAAGAGGTTTTGTCACGACATTTTGGAACGCTGGCACGCCGCCGCTGCGATCAGGGCCGAGCTGGCCGTTATCCTCTGGCTTCACCGCACGGGCATCATATTCCTCAACATCATCGCGGGCCATAATCCAGTCGCGGCGCATTTGCGGCAAACCGGCATGGATATCGATGTTCACATCAGGGTCGGTATAGGGGCCCGAAGTGTCGTAAACGCGCACAGGTTCCTCGCCGCCTTCCAGATCAATCTCGCGCATGGCAACACGAATTCCGCTGCCGGTGCGCGCACCGACGTGAATTTTGCGGCTGCCGCGGATGGGCCCAGTGGTTACGCCGATTTCTACGGGGGAATTGATGTCTGCCATGATGCGTCTCTCCAGTTCAGCGGAAGAGAGATTTCAGGCGATATCCATGAAGGATGATCGGCCCGCTCCCTCCGCCTGTATTAACAGGTTCAGGTTCAACGGGTCGGACGCTCGCGCCATTTCAAATGGAAGCGCCCCTCTCAACCTGTGTCTGTCTGCCATTATGGCATTGAGACTCGCTAGGCTCCCCGGGGATATGGGCGAGAATAGGCGCGAATAATATATTCGTCCAGCGCGAAGGTGCAAAATACCGCCTATGCTTTTTGGCAATTCATGCATGCATACGCTCGGCAAAATGCTGCAAAAATGTTGAATTTCTGGGATACCTTAAAATACCCAAAAATCATGCATCAGCTTTTTCCTCCAATTTAACCATTACTTAGCCCCCATCCACTAGCGCGGAGGATCAGGTCAAAGCAGTGGCTTGAATGAACCCTAGGAAAATGCGCCACACGATGACAAAAGTTCAGCACAAACGTGCCTTTGCAGACACCCTTTTGGCTGAACAGGTCAGCGAAAACTTTCGCTATGCGCGCATTGCCACAATTGCCGGCATCTTCAATGCTACACTGCTCGCCGTCTCCCTGTGGGGCGCTCACCACACCGTTGAGATCCTTGCATTTCTAGGCGCAGTCCTGTTCGCGGCGGTTCTTCGTTTCCACAATATGGCCCGCGTAGATCCGCGTAAGGAAAGCCCAGCGTCTATCCGCAAGCACGCCAATTTGATTAAGGTGAGCGCAGCGCTGACTGGCTCAATCTGGGGAATAGGTGTCGCAGTTTTGGCAACGCATGTCACAATAGGCGAATATGTCCTGCTTATTATGATTTGTTCTGGCATGATGGGTGCATCAGTCACCACCTACACTTCGATGTGGAAAGCAGGCGCTCTATTTGTGCTACCGCTGGCCTTAGGAGGCGCGTTTGCGCTAATCGTGCAACCACTCGTACCACTGGGTTCCGGATTGCTGCTTTTGCTATGTTACACTGCGCTGATTTTGCGCGGCGGCGTTCGGCGCGAAGAAAAATTTGCCGCCCGAGTCCGAGCCCTTGAGGAATTGCGCGAAAGCGGCGAAACGGTGCAATTGCTGCTCAATGATTTCGAAAGCCAATCATCAGACTGGCTGTGGAACACCTCTGCCAAGGGCCAGATCATAAAGCCTTCTGACCGTTTCAGCGATGCCGCTGGACGAGGGCCTGAATTGCTGGTTGATTTGAACTTTATCGACCTATTTGACGAGTCTCCAGAACGCAGCATATTGGCCACCAAACTTGCGAATATTCACGGCTTCCGCAACCTGACCTTAGAGCTGCAGGTCAATGACGAACCGCATTGGTGGACCATTTCAGCCCAGCCCAACGGATTGGGCGGCATGCGCGGCGTTGCCTCTGATGTCACCTCGCACAAACAGGCTGAGGAACGCATCAGCTATATGGCCCATTATGACGGGCTGACCGATCTGGCCAATCGCTATCAGTTCAATGAGGCTTTGACGCGCCATTTGCACCGCCATCGCCGCGGCACTGGCAAACAGCTGTCGGTTTTGTTCCTTGATCTCGACTTTTTCAAATCGGTCAATGATGCGCTCGGCCATCCGGTGGGCGACGGCCTATTGTGCGATGCTGCACGCAGGATTGAACAAACCGTTGGCAGCCAAGATTTTGTTGCAAGGCTTGGCGGCGATGAGTTTGCAGTGCTGCTGCACGGCGAAGACGCCAATATGCGCGCAGAGGAAGTGGCCTCGCAGATCGTGACAACTCTGTCCCTGCCGTTTGAGATTGAAGGCCATGCGGTCGTGATTTCGTCCAGCATTGGCGTCGCCCATTATGAAGATGGCATCACAGAGCCAGCCGAATTGATGAAACGCGCCGATCAAGCACTTTACAGCGCCAAAGAAGAAGGCCGAAATCAGTTTGCCTTGTTCGCGCCTGAAATGGATGAAAGCGCGCAGAACCGCCGCCGATTGGAATTGGATTTGCGTGCGGCGATCACCGCTAATGAGTTTGAGCTATATTATCAGCCGCTGATCAATATTGAGACCAATGAAACCGTCGCTTATGAGGCGCTGATCCGCTGGAATCACCCGACCCGCGGCATAGTCATGCCCGATGATTTTATTCCTTTGGCAGAGGAAACCGGGCTGATTGTGCAATTGGGCGAGTGGGTCATCCGCAATGCCATTCATGATGCGACCGATTGGCCAGAAACGATCCGTGTTTCTATAAATCTATCGCCTGCTCAAATGCGCAGCGCGGCATTGATCGGCGTCATCGTCAATGCGCTGGCATACTCTGGCCTTAGCCCTGATCGGCTGGAGCTGGAGATTACTGAGAACGTCCTGTTGCAGGGCACAGAGGTCAATATTGCGACCC
>JALZVZ010000018.1 GCA_023299945.1 Altererythrobacter sp.
CTCAAAGTTCAGCAAAAAGAAGCTGGCGTTCGGCACGACATCATAGACGCCGTGTTTGCTCTAGGAGGCGAAGATGATCTCGTCCGCCTGCTTGCCCGCGTCGAAGCCCTCCAAGCCTTCGTCGAGACAGAAGACGGCACCAACCTCCTCGCCGGCTACAAACGCGCCGCGAACATTCTCAAAAAGGAAAACTACCCCGTCACCCCAGCGAATGCTGGGGTCTCTGGCGATGGTGCACAAACGCATGAGATACCAGCTTCCGCTGGCATGACGGATAAAGCCCTTTCCTACACGCCCGAACCATCCGAAAAGGCGCTTATCGATGCGCTGGACGCAGCGGAGCCTTTGGCATCCAGCGCGCTGGCCAAGGAAGATTTCGCCTCTGCCATGTCCGCTTTGGCCACTCTGCGATCACCCATCGATCGGTTCTTTGAAGATGTGATTGTCAATGCTGAAGAAAAGGCTGTGCGTTCCGCGCGGCTCGATCTGCTAGCGCGTTTCCGAGGTGCAGTGCATCAGGTCGCCGATTTCTCTCGGATTGAGGGGTAAAGGTGACAAATGCCTGGCGGCCCCCACTGTCCGTCCGCGTAGTCAAAAAACGAGTTATGATTTAGTTTCAGAAGTTTAGAGGGCTTTCTTAAAAGTGACACAGTGTAACCTTTGTCACCCTAGCTAAGCCAAAAGCGCAATTCGTAGGAAATTACATGTCGCAGCAATCGGTCTATACTTTCGGCGGATCAGCCCCGCACAGCGATCCGCGCCAAAAGGATAAAACGATCACGGGCGGCAAGGGTGCAAACCTTGCTGAAATGGCCAGCATTGGTCTGCCAGTCCCGCCAGGATTTACGATTCCGACAGAGGAATGCGTCCGTTATTTGCAAGAAGGCGCGGATTTCTCGGCAAGCCTGCGCGATGAAGTCGCCGATGCGCTCGCCCATATTGAGGCAGCGGTTGGCAAGAAATTCGGCGATGCGGGTGATCCATTGCTGGTTTCGGTACGCTCCGGTGCGCGCGTTTCCATGCCCGGCATGATGGACACCGTCCTCAACCTTGGGCTGAATGATGCGACCGTGGCTGGCCTTGCTAAAGCCTCGGGTGATGAGCGGTTTGCATGGGATAGCTACCGCCGGTTTATTCAAATGTATTCCGATGTGGTGCTTGGCATTGACCATGGTCATTTCGAAGAGGCACTTGAAATTGCCAAAGAAGACAAAGGCTACTACGCCGATACTGAGATGCTTTCTGAAGATTGGCAAGAGCTGGTCGCGCAATATAAGAGCATCGCGGAAGAAGAGCTGGGCAAGCCTTTTCCGCAAGATGTAACCGAGCAATTGTGGGGCGCAATCGCTGCTGTATTTGACAGCTGGGATGCGGACCGCGCGAAGGTTTACCGCCGTCTCAATGACATCCCTGGCGATTGGGGGACAGCCGTGAATGTGCAGGCAATGGTGTTCGGCAATATGGGCGATACATCTGCGACGGGCGTGGCCTTTACCCGCGATCCAGCCACTGGAACGCGCGCATATTACGGCGAATATCTGATCAATGCGCAGGGCGAGGATGTCGTCGCCGGCATTCGCACGCCGCAATATTTGACCAAAGCTGCGCGCGAGGCAGCGAATGCCAAACCGCTGTCGATGGAAGAGGCGATGCCCGATGCCTATGGCGAGCTGGCGCACGTGTTTGACCTGCTCGAAAAGCATTACCGCGACATGCAGGATATTGAATTTACCGTGCAGCAGGGCAAATTGTGGATGCTGCAAACACGCTCCGGCAAGCGCACCGCCAAGGCCGCGCTAAAAATGGCGGTTGAGATGGTGGGCGAGGGGCTGATTGATGAGCGCGAGGCGATCCTGCGGGTTGACCCAATGGCCCTCGATCAATTGCTTCACCCCACGCTTGACCCAGAGGCAAAGCGCGATGTTTTAACCACGGGATTGCCTGCATCACCGGGCGCCGCATCGGGTCAAATTGTGCTCGATGCCGACAAGGCTGAACAGCTTTCTGAGCGCGGCAAAAAAGTCGTTCTGGTGCGGGTTGAAACTTCGCCAGAGGATATTCACGGCATGCATGCAGCCCAAGGCATTCTCACCGCACGCGGCGGCATGACGTCACACGCAGCGGTGGTTGCGCGCGGCATGGGGCGGCCTTGTGTTTCGGGCGCTTCTGGCGTGTCGATTGATATTGCAGCCCGGACCTTGCGCATCGGGGATCGTGAATTTTCAGAGGGCGATATCATCACGCTCGACGGATCCAACGGGCAAGTCATGGCAGGCGAAGTTGCCACGATTGAGCCTGAACTGGTCGGTGATTTTGGAACGCTGATGGTTTGGGCGGATTCCCACCGCCGGATGCGTGTTCGCACCAATGCAGAGACGCCTGATGATTGCGCAAAGGCGCGGCAATTTGGCGCAGAAGGCATCGGGCTTTGCCGTACGGAACACATGTTCTTTGACGCTGCCCGCATTAGCGCCGTGCGTCAGATGATTTTGGCCGAGGATGAGGCGGGCAGGCGGGCTGCACTTGCCAAATTGCTGCCCGAACAGCGCGCGGATTTCCAATCCATATTCGAGGTGATGGTTGGCCTTCCATGCACGATCCGCCTGCTTGACCCGCCCTTGCATGAATTCCTGCCGCACGGTGATGCGGAGTTTGCCGATCTGGCCGATGCGACGGGATACGGGGTCGACCACCTCAAACGCCGTGCCGATGAATTGCACGAGTTCAACCCAATGCTGGGCCACCGTGGTTGCCGCCTTGGGATTACCTATCCTGAAATTTACGAGATGCAGGCGCGCGCGATTTTCGAGGCCGCCTGTGCAGTGCTGAAATCATCAGGCCAAGCGCCCATTCCCGAAGTTATGGTGCCGCTGGTCGCGACCAAGCGCGAGCTGGAAATATTACGCGCATTGATTGAGCGGGTTGCGGATGAAGTCTTTACTGAAACCGGGATTACGGTCGAATATCTCATCGGCACGATGATCGAATTGCCGCGCGCTGCATTGATGGCGGGCGAAATCGCGAAAGAAGGCGCGTTCTTCTCTTTCGGCACGAATGATTTGACGCAAACAACCTTGGGCGTCAGCCGCGATGATAGCGCGCGCTTTCTTGCGCCTTATGTCGACAAGGGCATCTTCCCGCGCGACCCATTTGTCAGTCTCGACATTGACGGGGTTGGGCAATTGGTTGAGCTGGCAGCAGAGCGGGGCAGGGCAACGCGTCCCGACATTAAGCTGGGCATTTGCGGCGAGCATGGCGGGGATCCGGCCAGCATTCACTTCTGCGAAGATGTCGGGCTAGATTACGTCAGCGCCTCGCCATACCGCGTCCCGATTGCTCGATTGGCAGCGGCTCAAGCTGCGCTGAAGGATTAACGCCAGCCTGTCAGGGTAAGGATTTCGAACCGTTCGGTCACCTTGCCATCTGCATCGCGCAGGTCGTCAAAAGCAGCCACTGCCATGCCCCAACCTTTGCGGGTCAGCGGCGGTGCGGCAGAGGTGAGTGATGCGGTCAAACCGTGGTCGCGCAAATCCTCAACCAATTGGCTAAGCGAAGAATAACGCACATTAAGCGGATAGGAATCGACCACTTGGCGCTTAAATCCAGCCCGTTCTAACAAGGC
>JALZVZ010000019.1 GCA_023299945.1 Altererythrobacter sp.
GGTTGATTGATGGTGAGAGTGAGGCCGCAGCTCGCGCTGGGTTTGCAAAATTATTCGCCCAGCATACGCTTCCTATGGATGCCAACAATCCAGCTGAACTAACGCTTTTCCCGCAAATGGATGCAGACGCCGACATTGCAGAGGTCACGACCGATTGCTGGGGTATTTTAAACGTCAGCCCACACTCTATGATGTGCGCATCCAGCCGAATGGTTGTGAAACGCAAAGGCGAGGATACACCGCGCGTCGCGGCTTGTACGTTGCTTCCCTATCACGATGAATTTGATCTGGGTGAAACGCTTGAAGAGGCAAGCTCGGTTGTACAGCTCAATCATCCGCACTGCGCTCGCTTTTGCGTTCTTGGCGGAGCAAGCTGCGCGGCATAACGGCAGAGTTAGGTTAAACCTCCTTCTCGAAGTGTAAAAATTACGGGGCTGGGCGAGCAATCGTCCGGCCCCTTATCCATGTTTTCTCTGCGCAAAGGTGACAAAGGTTACACTGTGTCATCTTCGTTTTTTCTATTTTTCCTGAAGTAATTAAATGGCTTGAAGTGCAGGGCGCTAGGGTGACGGACACAGGGGGTGAAGGGCCATTTGTCACCTTTGCGTGTTGGATTGAGGGATTGAGGGGCGGGGGTGGAGCGCACCGTGAGTGTTGTAGTGCCAGCTTGGCATGTAGGAAAATAGGCCGTTAGAGCGTACTCAAATTTTGAGTGAGGAGTTCTAAAGCCCCATTTCTTCTTCTAAAAATGTCAGCACACGTTCGCGGTACACTTCATCGTTGAGGTCGCTGATCGCATTATGGCCCAGCCCATCGATCAGCCATAGCCATTGCTTGCCCGCAAAGGCCTCCGCCAATTCTTGGCTCTCGTGCGGCGGGGTATAAATGTCGTCATTGCCGCCGATGACCAGCACCGAACCTTTATAGGATTGCGCGGCCTCGACCGGGCTGATTTCCTCGGGTGCAGCGTCATATCGAATACGCGATTGCTGGGTTAGCAAGGGGGTCAGCACGGCTGCGAGAATGTCGCCGCCATGCACTGCGATACGGTTGCGAACCGCTCTGTCGAAATCGGGATAGACCGCCTGTAATATCAGCGCGTCCACTTCATTTGCCGTGCCCTCATTTAGCAGGGCTGCTGCGCCGCCCAGCGATACACCGATAACGCCAATCTTGGACGAGGGGCGGTTGGCTTTGATCCAACTGGCCGCGGCCGCCACATCGCGCGCTTCCAATAGGCCGAAGCTTTTGGGATGCGCGCCGCTTTCACCATGCCCGCGAAAATCGATCGCCATGGCGGAAAAGCCTGCTTCATTGAGCCAGCCAATATGGCCCGCAAACTGACTGCGCGATGCGCCATTGCCGTGGAGCAAAAGGATAACAGGCGCGGTGTCTTTGCTTGCGGGAAAGAAGCTTGCCGCAATCTGCACATCGTCCTGCGTGACCAGCGCGATTTCGCTTTCATTGCTGGCAAGCGGATTAACCGTAGAAGGCGTTGGCCGCGTTGCCGCATGACTGAACAGGGCAACAAAGGCGAAAGCGAGAACGGCGAGGCAAATGCAGCCAATAATCAGGCGCTTTTTCACGAGACCTACTCCATCAATTCGCGCACAAACGGGATCAGCCCCGTCTGCCGCGTGCGGCGCATGCGTTCTGCGTGGAGGATCTCGCGAACCTTTTCAAAGCATTGCTCCACATCATCATTGACCACGACATAATCATATTCGGCCCAGTGGCTGATTTCATCGCGGGCGCGGGCCATTCGTCCGTCGATGACATCACCGCTATCGGTGGCGCGGCCCTCTAGGCGGCTGCGCAATTCGGCAAGGCTGGGCGGCAGGATAAAGACGGTGACAACGTCCTGATCATCCTTTTGTTTCAGCTGCTGTGTGCCCTGCCAATCGATATCGAACAGGAAATCCTCGCCCTCTTTCAAGGCTTCTCGGATGGCCCCCTTGGGCGTGCCATAACGATTGTCGAAGACATGCGCCCATTCGTAAAAATCATCCTCTTCCACCATCCGGTCGAAGTCTTCGTTGGAGACGAATTGATAGTGCAGGCCGTCTACTTCGCCTTCGCGCGGCGGGCGAGTGGTGGCAGAGACGGAGAGCTTAATCTGCCCATCCGCCGCCAGCAATTTGCGCGAGATAGTGGTCTTGCCTGCGCCCGATGGCGAGGAGAGGATAAACAGCAGCCCGCGCCGGTTCAGTAATGATGATTGATCAGCCATGCGCGTTGTTGGCGCAAAGGGGCTTACAAAATCAAGTGGCGCGCAGGCCTTTCCCGGCGCTTATTTCTTCTTGCCGAAGTCGACTTCCACCACATTGGAGCCATCATCGGCGCCCGCGTCAGCCAATGTTTCAGCCGTGCTTTCCGCATTGCCATCGTTTTCAGCGGCATCATGCCCCTCAGGGGCGTCTTCGTCTGCCGTTTGAAACTGCAGGCCAAAATCCACAGCTGGATCGACGAAAGCCGTGATCGCGGCAAAGGGAATGTCGAGTTTCGACGGGATTTGATTGAAACTGAGGCCCACGCCAAAGCCGTCCTCGCGCACTTCCAATTCCCAAAATTTGTTCTGCAGCACGATGGTCATTTCATCAGGAAACCGTTCGCGCAGATGCGGCGGGATGGTAACGCCGGGAGCGCCCGTTTTAAACGTAATGTAGAAATGATGCGCACCGGGCAGCTCGCTGCCGCCGGATTGAATTTCGCCAAGCACACGGCCAACAACGGCGCGCAAAGCTTCTTGCACGATCTCGTCATAAGGGATGAGGCTATCGGGGGTCTGGTCGCTCATGCAGCTGTAGGTGACAATCCGCAGCGCTGTGGTCAAGCCGGAACGGAGCGGTATCTGGGGCAAACTCGCCCTATTTGGGGCAAACTTTAGCTTGCCGCCTGTGTTGAAAGCCATGCTTGCGCCGTTTCCATGAGCATTTATAGCGTGAAAACTATGACAAACACCCGAACAGCAACCATTAGCCGCAAAACCGCCGAAACCTCGATCGAAGTCATTGTCGATCTTGATGGAACGGGCAAATATGATGTTTCCACTGGCATCGGCTTTCTCGACCATATGGTGGAGCAGTTTTCAAAGCACTCGCTGATTGATGTGACGATGAAGGTATCTGGCGATTTGCATGTCGACCAGCACCACACCACCGAAGACAGCGCGCTGGCTTTGGGCCAAGCGATAACTCAGGCGCTGGGCGATAAGGCGGGCATTGGCCGCTATGGCGCGGCGTACTCTCCGATGGATGAGACGTTGGCTCGGGTGGCTTTGGACATTTCGGGGCGGCCGTTTTTCGTGTGGAAGGCTGGTTTCACGCAAGAGAAATTGGGCGAATGGGACACCGAACTGATCGAGCATTGGTTCCATTCCGTGTCGCAAACGGCGGGTATTACGCTGCATATGGAGCTGCTCTACGGCACCAATAATCACCATATTTGCGAGGCTTTGTACAAAGGCTTTGCCCGCGCGATGCGTGTGGCGGTGGAAAACGACCCGCGCAAAGGCGGCGCTATTCCTTCGACGAAAGGCCAATTGGGTGGCTAACAAGGTTGCGCTGATTGATTACGGCGCGGGCAATTTGCACTCGGTGCATAATGCGCTGAAGGCTGTGGGCGCGGATGTTGATGTGACGG
>JALZVZ010000020.1 GCA_023299945.1 Altererythrobacter sp.
CGGGCGCTTTTCCCGCGGGCTTTTGTCGCGGCCATCGCTGACAGATGTGCTGAGCTGGCGCGCTCATGTGGATAGAGCGATGAAGCCGTTGCTGGATGACCCTAATCATGCCGCGCTGATCCAATTGGGCATCGCGCATGAGCAGCAACATCAAGAATTGCTGCTAACCGATATTAAACACGCGCTTTTCCAAAATCCGCTGGGTCCCGCGATGTTTGAAGGGCTGCCGCAGGCCTCCTCGCCGCAAGAGGCTGGTTGGTATGAGCATGATGGCGGCGTGGTTGAAATCGGTCACCAAGGTGACGGTTTTGCGTTCGATAATGAAGGTCCGCGCCACCGCGCATTGCTGGAACCTTTCGCCCTTGCCAAAAGGCTAGTGACCAATGGCGAATGGGCGGAATTCATCGCTGACGGAGGCTATAGCAATGCGGCCTTGTGGCTGGCGGATGGTTGGGCATGGCTTAACGAAAATGCCATTACCGCGCCGCTCTATTGGCGTGATGAAAAGCATTTCACCCATCAAGGTTGGCGGGCCCGCGACGCCAATGCTCCCGTCACCCACATCTCCTATTTCGAAGCCGATGCGTTTGCCAGCTGGGCCGGTATGCGCCTGCCGACAGAGTTTGAATGGGAGGCGATTGGGGCTGGGCAACACCCAAGCGGGGGGAGCCAGCTCGACACCGCATCTGCACCATTGCCAACAGGCTCTGACAGCATTTTCGGCGATTGCTGGCAGTTCACCCGCTCCGCCTATTTGCCGTACCCTCGCTTTAAGCCAGCAGGCGGCGCGGTCGGCGAATATAATGGCAAATTTATGAGCGGTCAGTTCGTGCTGAAGGGCGCCAGCTGCGCGACGGTGCGCGGGCATTCGCGCGCATCTTATCGCAATTTCTTCTATCCTCATCAACGTTGGCAGTTTACTGGACTGCGGCTGGCAAAGGATATGGGGCAATGACGCAGAATAAAGGGCTTTCTTTGGTCGAACTGGACGATCAAGGCGTCGACCTTGCGTTTAGAGCAGATGTGATCGCGGGGCTTTCGCAGGCGCAAAAGGCGCTGCCTGCGCGCTGGCTCTATGATGATGCCGGATCGCAATTGTTCGAGGATATCACACAGATACCCGAATATTATCCCACGCGCGCCGAGACACAGATTTTGGGTAACCGCGCAGACGAATTTGCAAGCGACATTGGCAGCGGACGCGCTGTGGTGGAATTTGGTTCGGGCAGCTCGGTAAAGACGCCTCTGCTGCTCAGCGCGATTGATCCTGCGGCATATGTGCCGCTGGATATTTCGGGCGATTTTCTGCGCGCTGCGGCGGCTGACCTATCAGCCAAATTTCTCGGACTTCCTGTCTATCCGGTGGAGGCCGACTTTATGCGCACTGTCGCGCTGCCGGATGCTGTAAAAGACATGCCTAAGCTGGGGTTTTTCCCCGGCTCCACGATTGGCAATATGGTCGCGCGCACAGCGGTCGATTTGCTGCGCACCATGCGCGAGACATTGGGTGAGGGATCGAAATTGCTCATCGGCATGGACCTCATTAAGGATAAGGATGTGCTGGTCGCGGCCTATGATGATGCAGGCGGGGTTACGGCTGAATTTAACCTCAATCTAGCGCGCCGGATCAACCGCGAATTGGATGGCGATATTCCGGTCGATGCACTGGAACATGTCGCTTTGTGGAATGATGATCATGCACGTATTGAGATGCATTTGCGTGCCAAACACGCGCTCCAATTCACCGTTTCTGGCGAGATTTTTTCGATGGCGGCAGGAGAGACAATCCACACCGAAAACAGCCATAAATTCACGCGCCGAACCTCCGCCACTTTGCTGCTGGCGGGAGGATGGACGCCGGTAAAACGCTGGCTGGATGATGAGGGGCGCTTTTCGCTTATCCTTGCTGAGGCAACTATTCCGCGCAGCGCTCCGTAGCTAGCAGCCATGGTACAAGCAAAACCTACTATCGCCGTAATTGGCGCAGGAATGGCGGGTCTGACCTGCGCCACTCGGCTTGCAGAGGCGGGCTGCGCGCCGGTTCTTTTCGACAAAGGACGCGGGCCGGGCGGACGCATGGCGGCACGCCGCGCAGAAGTTGCTGGCGAAACCGTTAGCTTTGATCACGGCGCACAAATTCTAACCGCGCAGACCCCCGAATTTGCCGCGCAATTATCCGCATGGAAAGTGGCTGGCGCGGCGGCGCGCTGGGATAGTGCTGGCCAGGGTGCCTATGTCGGCACGTCCGGTATGAATGGGCCTATCCGCAGAATGGCAGAGCCGCTCGACGTGCGCTGGGGCGTACGGATTGAGACTGTGCAACAGGGCAATGGCGATTGGATTTTAAGCCATAACGGGGGTGAAGAGCGTTTCGGTCAGGTGATTTGCGCTATTCCAGCAGAACAGGCGGCTGTGCTGCTCGCTGATGCCGCGCCAGATTATGCAGCAAAAGCCGCCAGCATCACATCCACCCCGTGCTGGGCATTGATGGCAGCATTTGATGCAAAGCTAGATTTGTCCGATACGGTCACCGGCTTTGATACTGATGCCATCGGCTGGGCCGCGCGCAATTCTGCCAAGCCGCAGCGTAGCGGTTCAGAATGCTGGGTCATGCATGGCTCTGCCGATTTCTCCCAAAGCATTTTGGAGCACAGCAAAGAGGAGGCCGCCGCTGCACTCCTCATCGCCTTCGCCAAGCAAACCGGTGTATCATTGCCCGCCGCCATCCACACAGCCGCGCATCGGTGGCTTTATGCTTTCCCGCAAGTGGGCGCAGATGCTGCAGGGCATTTGTGGGACGCAGAGGCAGGCCTTGGCGTTTGCGGAGACTGGCTCCACGGGCCGCGCGCAGAAAACGCCTTTCTTTCGGGCCGTGCATTGGCCGCAAATATCTTGGACAGCGCAGCCTAAGCGCTTTTGCGTTCATAGACCGGCAGGGATAGGCCGTGTAGAAAGCTCCATATGAGTATCCAGAACTTCTGGGATAATGCAGCCATTGCAATCGGGGCCGTGCCGCGATCGGAGCTGCTCATCATCGCCATCGCGGCGGTGGTGGTCGGTTTTGCAGGTTCGCTGATGGTGCGCGGGCGTGTGCCGCTGGGCGGTTTTGTGCGCACGGGTAGTACTCTCGTGCTTGTCGGTGTGCTGGTCGTCGTTTTGCTGCAGCTGTCGCGTTTTGACCCGCGCCTTGCCGTGGCTTTGCCGCAGATAGGCCTGCCGGAACAGATTGTGGAGGGCGGTGAAACCCGCATCACAAAGGCGGCAGACGGGCATTTTTGGCTGCGTGCTGAAATTAACGGAGTGCCAGCAAACTTCCTGATTGATACAGGCGCAACCGTCACTGCAATTTCGCAAGATTTGGCTGATGAAGCGCGGCTTGAGCCAAGACGCGGCGGATTGCCGGTGTCGATCGGCACAGCCAATGGCCCCGTAAGCGCGCAGCTAGCGACGATTGATGAATTGCGCTTTGGCAATGTCACAGCGCGCGGGCTGGATGCGGTGATCGCGCCGACATTGGGCGAGACGAATGTGGTGGGTATGAATTTGCTCTCACGCCTCGCGTCTTACCGCGTGGAAAATGCGAGTGAGGAAATGGTGCTCGTGCCCAATAATCCGCAGGAACCGCTCGAAGTGCGCTGAACTGGTTATTGGGTTAGTTTACGCTTGTTGCCCCAACGCATAGCTTTGCTCTCACACATTTTTGGAGAGACATTATGAGCGCCCTATTCGACCTCACAGGAAAAACTGCCGTTGTTACCGGCGCAGGCCGCGGCATTGGCGAGGGCATCGCCACCACGCTGGCAGAGGCGGGCGCTAACATCGTATGTGCGGCGCGCTCCACCGATCAGATTGAGCACACCGCCAATGTCATCAACGCCAGCAATACGGGAGGTCGCGCAATTTTCCATCAAACCGATGTGTCCTCGCCCGAGGATATGAAGGCGCTGGCGCAGCGCGCGGTGGATGAGTTTGGCAGTCTTGATATTTGGGTGAACAATGCGGGCGGTTCGCTGGTATCTTGCCCCTTGGCAGAGCTCGATCCGGCAGAATGGGACAAGACAATTGCGGTAAACCTGTCCTCGATCTTTTACTCTGTTCAAGCCGCCGTGCCGCATTTCACCGATAAGAGCGCGATGGTGAATATCTCCTCGCTTGCCGGGCTAGAGCCCTTTGCAGGCAGCGCGCATTATTCAGCCGCCAAAGCGGGCGTGAATATGCTGACGAAGACGCTGGGCATTGAGCTTGGGCCCAAAACGCGCGTCAATACGATCATGCCGGGCTTTGTACCCACCGATACGGTGAAAAAGGCGCTGAGCATGTCGGATGAGGATTTCGGCCCGCTGCTAGAGCAGTTGCAACTGCCAGCAGGGCGTTTGGGCACGCCGCAAGATATCGCCGCTCTGGTATTGTATATGGTCGCGCCATCATCGGAATGGCTGACGGGTCAGGCTGTCGCGCTTAGCGGTAAGCCGTAGAGCAGATATAATTGAGCGATCCCAAACGGCGCGAAGCGCCGCAAGGGCGCCTGCCCGCCTGCGACCACGCGATCTTTGATCGTGTGATCGAGGACATCGCAGCACGGAGGTGCTGCAGATAACAAAAGAGTAATTGGCTGGGGCGGCAGGGATCGAACCTGCGAATGCCGCTACCAAAAAGCGGTGCCTTACCACTTGGCCACGCCCCAGCACGAAGGCGCTCTATAACGCGCTTTTTGCATATGAAAAGGGGTCCCTCGCAGAAACCCTGATATCACAGCAAAAAAGCTAGTGCGCTGAGCGCTATCTGGTCAGGTTTTTACCTTCAAAATCAGCGGCAGAGTGGCGTTCGGCCAATTGCATGTCTTCCTCGCCCCAAACCTTATTAACGATGCGCCCGCGTTGAACGCCGGGGCGTGCAAAGATTTCCTCCACCCAGCGGCCCACGTTTTTATATTCGTGGATAGAAAGGAAGGTTTTCGCCTCATTGTAGATGTGCCCGGTGGTGAAGGGGGCAAGCCATGGCCAATTGGCAATGTCCGCGATGGAATAATCATCCCCGCCAAGAAAGCGCGATTCGCCCAGGCGCTGGTCTGCCACATCGAAAATGCGCTTCACTTCCATCGCATAGCGGTTGATCGGATATTCCCATTTCTCTGGCGCATAGGCGTAGAAATGGCCAAAGCCGCCGCCGATAAATGGACCCGATGCGACCTGCCAAAATACCCAGCTGAGGACTTCAGCGCGGGCGGCGGGTTCTGTCGGCAGGAATGCGCCAAATTTCTCTGCCAGATGCACTAGGATCGCGCCTGATTCGAAAACGCGGAAAGGTGTGTCGCCGCTCTTGTCGAGCAGCGCGGGGATTTTGGAATTGGGATTGATCCCGACAAAGCCGCTAGTGAATTGGTCGCCCTCGCCAATATTAACAGTGTAGGCGTCATATTCCGCGCCAGTGTGGCCCGCCTCCAGCAGCTCCTCCAGCATGATCGTGACCTTCACGCCGTTGGGCGTCGCCAGCGAATGCAGTTGGAACGGATGATCGCCTTCGCGCAGAGCTTTTTCCTCGCGCGCACCAGCGGTGGGCCGGTTGATATTGGCAAATTTTCCGCCGTTTTCCGAATCATAAGTCCATACTTCGGGTGGGGTGTAAGTGGGATCGGCCATACTGCTTGTATCCTTGATACGCTTGAGCGAGGGTATGATTGGTTTCGCTTCTTAATTCGTTAGGTGGTGGATGATGGTTACAAAGGCAAGAGGTCCATTGTGACTTGCAAAACATATCCTAAAAGGATACTTTTTGCCATGCATTTAGCCGGATATAAGATCAGAGCATGGCGCGAGGCGCATAATCCACCCCTGTCAGCGGAGGAGTTTGGTGCTCAATATGGCGATCCATGGCCCTCGCGCACAGTCTATGGCTGGGAGGCGAAGGGCAAGGTTGGGCGCGCTGCGGTTCAAAAGAAATTGGCAGAACTCGGCATATGTTCGCCGAGCGATTGGCTGGAGACGGCACCCGATACCGAGCTTGTGGATGCGGATAGTGGCGCAGCTTCGGGCGCGCACCCCTTCTATGATATGCGCCGTCACGGCTTTGCGCGGATTGCCACCGCGACGCCCAAATCGCGCACCGCCGATGTGGCCTATAACGTCAAAGGGATACTCGGTGATGCCGCCCGTGCACATAAGGCAGGCGCTGATCTGGTGGTCTATCCTGAGCTGTGCATCTCGTCCTACGCGCTGGATGATCTGCATTTGCAATCGGCTTTACTGGACGCGGCAGAGGCGGGTTTGCGCGATATTGTGGCGGCAAGTGCTGCGTTTGATCCAGTGCTATTGGTGGGCGCGCCTTTGCGAAAAAATGGACGGATTTACAATTGTGCAGCGGTTGTTCGAGGCGGCGCATTGCTCGGGATTATCCCAAAAAGCTACTTACCCAATTACCGCGAGTTTTATGAAAAGCGCTGGTTTGCCGATGGCCGCTCTAGCCAAGGCGGGGTAATGCGCGTGGGCGGCGAAGATATCCCCTTTGGCACTGACCTGATTTTTGCCGCAAAAAGCTTGCCCGACTTCAAAATTTTTGTTGAGATTTGCGAGGATTACTGGTCGCCTAATCCGCCCTCAACCTTGGGCGCACTGGCAGGCGCAACCGTGCTCGCCAACCTATCGGCCTCCAACATCACTATTGGCAAATCGGACGAGCGGCATTTACTCTCCCGCGCGCAATCTAGTCGCACAGTATCCGCTTATGTGTACTCCGCCAGCGGTTATGGCGAAAGCACGACCGACCTTGCTTGGGATGGGCAGGGGATGATCTATGAATTTGGCGATCTGTTGGCTGAAAGCGAACGTTTTGCCCGCGATCCGGAACTTTGCATTGCCGATATCGATTGCGAGCGATTGATGGGGGAGCGCCAACGCTATCAAACATTCAATGATGCCGCGGAGGCTGCTGGCCGGCCAGAGGACACATTCCGCACCATTGAGTTTGACCTTGCGAATAGCAAATCGGCGCGCGACCTCATCCGCCCGATCCGCCGCTTTCCCTTTGTGCCCAACCGCGCGCACAAATTGGATGAGGATTGCTTTGAGGCGTTCAATATCCAAGTCGATGCGCTCACCCGCCGCTTAGAGGCCACCCATGCCAAATCGATGGTTATCGGTATTTCTGGAGGGCTGGACAGCACCCATGCGCTGATCGTTGCGGCGAAAACCTGCGACCGCCTCGGCCTGCCGCGCAGCTTTATTCGCGGCTATACTATGCCGGGGTTCGGCACGTCTGATCACACCAAAAGCAATGCATGGAAGCTGATGGAGGCAACCGGTATTCACGCCGAGGAAATCGACATTCGTCCCGCTGCGACCCGCATGCTGGCAGATATGAAGCACCCTTTTGCAGACGGTGAGCCCGTCCATGATGTGACCTTTGAAAACGTGCAAGCGGGCCTGCGCACGGATTATTTGTTCCGCCTTGCGGGGCATCATTCCGGCTTTGTTATTGGCACAGGGGATCTGTCGGAGCTGGCGCTGGGCTGGTGCACATACGGCGTCGGCGATCAGATGAGCCATTATGCCGTCAATTCCGGCGTGCCCAAAACCTTGATCCAATATTTGATCCGTTGGACCACTCAAACGGATCAGTTTGATGCAGCAACAGACAGTGTTCTGGATGCGATCTTGAACACTGAAATTTCGCCAGAGCTTGTGCCTGCGGCCAAGGATGGCGGCATCCAAAGCACCGAGAGTATTATTGGGCCATATGAGCTCAACGACTTTTTTCTGCACCATGTCATCCGCTTTGGACAGCGGCCTAGCAAGGTTGCGTTTTTGGCGTGGCATGCGTGGCGCGAGACCAGCGAAGGGCTGTGGCCTGCAGGCTTTCCTGACGAGAAAAAGAACGCCTATGATCTGGCCGAAATATCAAGCTGGCTCGAAAAATTTCTAAAGCGCTTTTTCGGATTTTCACAATTCAAACGCAGCGCAATTCCCAATGGGCCAAAGGTCAGCGCGGGCGGTGCATTGAGCCCACGCGGAGATTGGCGCGCACCGTCTGATGCAGTGGCAGATGTGTGGCTGGAGGAGCTAAAAAGCGAATTGCCGAATGATCTATTTGTTCAATAGCTATTCATTGGAATAGGCTCAAAAAGCCCGCATTGATGGGAGTTTCAAAGGTGCGGTCATTTTCAATGGTGCTTGTTAGTGCGGCCCTGCTTTCAGGGTGCTCAATGCCTTATCACAGCGCTGCAAGTTCGTCTCCGGGGCCGGTCCTTTCGACGACCGGAAAGAGCCAAGCAATATGGGTGCCTGGACGCGCAGATATGGATGCCTTCGCTTTGGGCCGCGAGCTTCGCGACGTTGATGAGCAGATTGATAATGCGCGCGACCAAGGGGCTGTTTCAAAGCGCGAGGCGCGAAGCCTTCGGCGTCAGTCAGGCCATCTCTTAGACTTAGCGGATCGGTACGGGTCTGATGGCCTGAGCAACGATGAAAAGCGTGAATTGGAAACCAGAACGCAACTTTTGCGCG